>JAGCFC010000091.1 GCA_017650325.1 Salinivirgaceae bacterium
CTTATGACTTATGACTTATGACTTATGACTTATGACTTGTCCTTATCACTCGAATCTTACTTCACTGGTTTCAGCCCCAGTTCACTGCCTTTCTGCAACATAAACTGATATGCGGCCTCGTATGAGTTTTCAATCACACCATCGAGTATGGCATCTTTTATGGAGTTTTTAATAATGCCGATGGCAGGGCACGGCGGTAGGGCAAACGTCTCGATAATTGCCTCTCCCGAAATTGGCGGCTGCCAGTTACGCACACGGTCCTTCTCCTCCACCTCGACCAACTTACGTCTTACAAGCTGATAATTATCAAGATAGCGTGACACCTTGTCGGGATTTTTCGATGTAATGTCAGCATCGCAAAGCAGCATCAGATCATCAATGTCATCGCCAGCCTCGAACAGCAGACGGCGCACAGCACTGTCGGTGACAATTTCCTCAACCAGCACAATAGGCCGCATGTGCAGCATCACAAGCTTCTGGACATATTTCATCTTCTCGTTCATCGGCAATTTCAGATTCTTGAAAATTCCAGGAACCATCTTGCCTCCAACGAACTCATGGCCGTGGAATGTCCAACCGATACCTTTCACATACCGTTTTGTGACCGGTTTGCCAATGTCGTGCAACAGCGCGGCCCAGCGCAGCCAAAGGTCGTCGGAATGAAGGCAGATGTTGTCGAGCACCTCAAGTGTGTGATAGAAATTGTCTTTATGACGGCAACCATCGACCACCTCCACACCTTTCAACGCCTCGAGTTGCGGGAACACAATCGCCAGCAGGCCAACCTTCTGCAGCAGTTTAATGCCCGACGACGGCCGCGGCGAGAGCATAATCTTGTTAAACTCCTCCGACACACGCTCCATCGAAATGATGCGAATCCTCTCCTTGTTACGGACAATCGACTCGAGCGACTCATCTGTAATACGGAATCCAAGTTGACTGGCAAAACGGATGGCGCGCAGCATACGCAGCGGATCGTCGGAATAGGTGGTATCGGGATCGAGCGGTGTGCGAATAATCTGGTTTTTCAGGTCATCGATGCCGCCAAACGGGTCAACCAACTGCCCGAAACGGTCGGGATGGAGGTCGATGGCCAGAGCATTGATTGTGAAATCGCGCCGGCGCTGGTCATCTTCGAGCGTTCCATCTTCGACAATGGGTTTGCGCGAATTGCGGTTGTACGACTCCTTACGGGCGCCTACAAACTCAACATCGACACCTCGGTAGCGGAACATTGCCGTACCAAAATTCTTATATGTTGTCACCTTCGGATTCTTCAGCAGCCGTTGGGCCACCTCCTGCGCCAATTCTATACCGCTGCCTAGCGTCACAACATCTATATCTTTCGACGGGCGGCCAAGTATCTTGTCACGCACGAACCCGCCAATGACAAAAGCCTGTTGGTTGCGTTCGCCAAGAATCTGTGATATTGTTTTGAAAATGACGTTATTAAGGTGTTCCTTCATCAATCTGTCAATTGAGCCGCAAAGGTAGTATTTTTTGAGTAATGTTCTGAAGGGGGGAATATGCAAAGTGTGAAGTTGAATATTAGGCACTAGGCATTAAGTGTTGGGTATTCTAAATTCTAAATTCTAAATTCTGAATTCTAAACTCTGCATTCCTACAACCTTTCTTTCATCCGATTAACGTAATCAATAATAGCAGCGACAGTCTCCTCAACTCCTAAACGCGAAACATTGAGCGACAAATCGTATGTCTCAGCATGGCCCCATGTTTTGTTCGAATAATAATTGTAGTAGGTGGCACGGCGCTTGTCGTTACGCTCAATCAGAGCACGGGCCTTATCCTGCTCAATAGGCATCCTGGCGCAAACACGCTTGATGCGATCGGCTAAATCAGCGTGCAGAAAGACACTCAGACAGTTGGGATGGTCGCGCAGAATGTAATCGGAACACCGGCCCACCATAACGCAGTTGCGTTCGTCAGCCAGTCGGCGGATGACATCACTCTGCACCTTGAACAGATGATCGTCGGACATATAGTTGTCTGTAGGGTTAAGTATCGACATAAACTCGCCAAACGACTGGAAGATGCTTTTGGTGTTAGGCTTCTCATCGACCTCCTCAAAAACCTCCGGTTCAAAACCGATCTCTTTCGCAGCCAAAGCCAGCAGTTCCTTGTCAAAATAGTCGTAACCCAACTCTTCGGCCAAACGCTGTCCAATAACCCTGCCGCCGCAGCCAAACTGGCGTCCTATACTGATTGTCAATGTTTTACAATTCATCTGTAATCTTTATTAACAAATACAAAGATAGTAATTTAGGTGTTTTTATCCTCGTTTTTTAATTCCCGATTATCAGTTTCTCCGATTAACCAACAAAAAAGGCAGGACAAATGCCCTGCCTCAATATCGACAATCATAAAATGCTATTTAAAACAATTTCATATCGTCCGCCTCCGCATCTTCCTTCTCGTGTTTGCGGAAGACATAGGAGACTCCGTATTCTGCAGCCTTCTCACGTTTGACTGCGGGAGGATTGTTGCTAAAATGGTCTTCGATTTCGTTCCAGAGATTCAGAATTATACGGTCTGCCCTTCCACGCAGTTCCGATATCTTTGCAAGAGCCTTCATATTGGAATCTTGCAAGCCCTTCTGCGAAATATTGAGTCGTACAAAGTCTTCATAATGAACCTTCACGCGGGCTATTGTCGGGTTTGTAACCGGAGACAACCCCTCAAATATGCGCTTCTGCTCTCCGTCGATGAGTTTTTTGCCCCACTCTATAACATCATGCTCGGTATTGAGTTGAGGCAGCTTAGTCTCATCAGAGGGCAAGTCGAAATATTTGCGCGTATCAGCCTTCATCTCGCCACGCGCAATTGCAAAATTCAGAACTTGAATAAAATGCGAAATATAAAGACGCGCTTTTCTGAAACTCTCTTGGTGTTGCTTGTTCTTCGATGTTTGACGCTCGAAAACATCACGCTGCATCATTATTGCCTGATTGAATTCGGGCAGAAAATAACGCAATTCCTGCAGTGTGGCCGCGCTGTACGGCAAATCCATCGGCAAAGCATTTTCCGATTTCGAAAGCGCTCTTTGCATTGCGCGCAGACGCGCACTATCCGTGTTTGGTAATCTCCTATATGGCATAACAAAATAAGGTTTTGAAAAACGCTACGAATATAGGGTGTCTTTTTCAAAAATGCAAGTATTCGCAAAAATATTTTTCTAATTTTCAGGATGTTAATAAAAAGCAAATAAATTTTGACAAAGTAACAAACTATTAATCAACATGATAACAACAAATAGTAAACCGAATTATTAGTAGAATAAACATTTTATTAAATGAAATACTGTTGATTTTTTTATTGGACACAACAGTTTTGGGGAATGAAAAAGCAAAAGAACACCCCATATCAGCAAAGAAATTGTCGGACAAATTGACTGATCATTCACGCTTGGCGCGACCAGTCGAATGGCATTATCAGGCCAGCACTTTTTATCAGACGGATAATCATCCTTCAATGCTGGCCACTAATAAAAGCTTGTGGAGAGGAGAAAATGAGGAGATCAAGAATAAAAAGCACAAGAGGGAAGTGAGCAGAGACTCACTTCCCTCTTGTTTTTATTTGTACACCTAAGGTGCGTCTTATTGCCCACTAATACGCTATCGCAAACAACACGCGCTGTTTCGACGGTTTACCGGTCAGGATGCACTTGCCTTCTTCGAGCGGATTGCCCAACGGAATGCAGCGGATGGTGGCCTTTGTCTTTTCTTTAATTGCGACCTCGGTTTCGGTGGTGCCGTCCCAGTGAGCCGACACAAAGCCGCCTTTCTCGAGAGCAGCCTCAAACTCTTCCCAAGTGTCAACTTTTGTAATGTTGGCGGCGCGGAAATCGAGCGCTTTCTTGTAGATGTTGGCCTGAATGTCATCCATCAGCTTGGTGCAGATGTCAATAGCCTGGCCAACAGGATAGGTCTCTTTCTCGAGCGTGTCGCGGCGGGCAATCTCAACGGTGCCGTTCTCAAGGTCGCGCGCACCAAAGGCGATACGTACAGGAACACCTTGCAACTCATACTGAGCAAATTTCCAGCCCGGTTTCTGAGTATCGCGGTCATCGAATTTGACTGACAGGCCTTTAGCCTCAAGGTCGGCTTTGAGTTTGTTGCCGAGTTCGCGCATTTTTGCGTTCTCCTCATCACCTTTGAAGATTGGCACGATAACAACCTGAATTGGAGCCAATTTCGGAGGCAGAACAAGGCCATTGTCGTCGGAGTGCGACATAATGAGCGCACCCATCAGACGAGTCGAAACACCCCAACTTGTAGCCCAAACCAACTCTTGTTTGCCTTCTTTGTTCAAGAATTTAACATCGAACGCTTTCGCGAAATTCTGCCCCAGGAAGTGTGATGTTCCGGCCTGCAGAGCCTTGCCGTCCTGCATCAGAGCTTCGATGCAGTAGGTGTCGAGGGCGCCTGCGAAACGCTCGTTGGCGGTCTTCACGCCTTTGATAACCGGCACGGCCATAAACTCCTCGGCAAATTTTGCATAGACATCAAGCATCTTGCGAGCCTCAACCTCGGCCTCCTCCTTGGTGGCGTGGGCTGTATGACCTTCCTGCCAAAGGAACTCAGCTGTGCGAAGGAACAAGCGGGTACGCATCTCCCAGCGAACCACATTAGCCCATTGGTTGCACAGAATCGGCAGATCGCGGTATGACTGAATCCAGTTTTTATATGTGCTCCAGATAATTGTCTCCGATGTAGGGCGAACAATCAGTTCTTCCTCAAGTTTGGCCTCGGGGTCAACAATCACGCCGTTTCCGTCGGGATTGGTTTTCAGGCGGTAGTGAGTAACCACAGCGCACTCTTTAGCGAAACCCTCAACGTGATCGGCCTCACGGCTAAGGAACGACTTCGGGATAAACAGAGGGAAATAGGCGTTCACGTGACCTGTATCCTTGAACATTTTGTCGAGAGCGTCGTGCATCTTCTCCCAAATTGCATATCCATAGGGTTTGATAACCATGCAACCCCTGACTGCTGAATTTTCAGCCAAATCGGCTTTTACCACTAACTCATTGTACCACTGCGAGTAATTCTCGCTTCGTGAAGTTAAAAATTTGCCCATCGTCTTTTATTTTGATATTTTTGTATGATTTTTGCTTATATTAGCGTTATATATAATGTGTAATTGCAAAATTTGCGCAAAGTAAAAGAAAAGAGTTATAAACCTAAATATTAAAACTATGAAAAATCTGACTTTACTATTAGTGGCGACGGCGGCAATGGGATTTGCAGCCTCGTGTGGTTCGACAGCCGGATTGTCTGGTTATTATTATGATGACGTTTATTTCAATCCAAAAACCGATGTCAAACCGGGTGATTATTACGCCAATGCAGCAACGTATGGCACTGAAAACAACCATCAGGCCTCAAACAATTATCAAGCGGCAAAGGTGACCGACGATGAAAATTACGCCGAAGGCGATGAAACTGAATACGATGGCGAAATGGGCGAATACGAGCGCCGCCTGATGCGTTTCAGCGACAATTACGACGGAACATATTTCGAGGATGGTGAGACCGATGTCGATGTACGTCCGGTGAATGTTCACGTGTACTACTACGACCGTTATAACTGGCTGGACCTTGCATGGGACCTGTCGTTCGGCTATCCGTACTACGGATGGCGCCACCATCACGGCCTATGGTACGACTATTATTGGTATCGCGGTTATCCGCACTACTACAGCTATTGGGACTATTACTACGGCTACTACGACCCGTGGTACTACCGCCATTACGATCCGTGGTACTACCATCACTACTACCACCCGATATACTACTCATATCACAGGCACCGTCACCACCACCACGACAACTGGAGCTACAGCAACAATCGTTCGTACGGACAACGCCGAAGCTCGGCCAGCGGTGTATCGGCTGAGTCTGGAAGTTCGGCTGGCATCAACCGTAGCGGCAGTGTGGCACGTCCATCATCGGCTACTGGCGTAACTGGATCGGCTGGAACAGCAACAAGAGGACGCTCATCGCAACCGAGCAAATCGGTAAGCGGGAGCTCAACCTCTAGCACTCCGTCGCAAACGCGACAAGCGTCAACCGCCACAAGAGCCAGCAGTGCTGGTAGCGCCACTCGCAGTTCGTCATCGAGTTCGGCACAACGCAGCACACAGCAGAACAAGAATGTACAATCGGGACGCACATCAACCGCAACACGATCAAGCAGCAGCAGCTCGTCGGTCAACCGCCAGACGCGCTCAAGCAGCAGTTCAAGTTCAACACGATCGTCTTCACCACAAAGAAGTAGTTCGTCGTCATCATCGAGTTCATCGAGAAGCAGCTACAGTAGCGGAAGCAGTTATAGCAGCGGAGGCGGCAGCCATAGTAGTGGCGGCAGTCACAGCAGTGGCGGCAGTCACAGCAGCGGAAGCAGCCGTGGCCGCAGATAAATAATTGTTGAACAATTAAAATGAGTTAGAATTATGAAAGCAAAAATATTATCGGCTTTGGCACTGGCGCTCACCGCGTCGGTGTCGATGGCTCAGAACGAGGACGATGCCATTCGCTATTCGAACATTGTTCCTATGGGCACAGCAAAATTTGTATCGATGGGCGGAGCAATGGGTGCCATTGGAGGCGACGAGACATCGGTAACTGTCAATCCGGCAGGTATAGGCGTCTATCGGAACAGCCATTTTTCAATTTCGCCAATGTGGACAAGCGATAAAACATCGGCAAAATACTATGGCACAAACACATTATCGAACACCGGCAGTTTCAAATGCTCGAACGTGGGCGTGATTTCGGCCCTGCCGACAAACTCCGATGAAGGACTCGAATCGTTTACCATAGGTTTCACCTACAATCGCCTTGCAAATTTTGACGGAGGCTACACAGCCAAAGGCTACAACGATGTGAGTTCGATGCTTGACAAGGAGGTTGATGACTTCAACGCCGATGTTTGGGACGGCAATGTATTCTTTAAATCGGACTTGTTTATTTACGATTCGGTCAATCGGAAGTATTTCAATGACTATGAAGATATTGGCGGCATCTATGGATCCGATCAGCGCAAGAATGTATCTTCAACCGGAAGCCTGAGCGATTACAGCTTCCTGCTTGGCGTCAATCTCAACAACGCATGGTATTTAGGCGGTTCGCTGAATATTGTAAGGGTAAACTACAAACAGACATCGAAATACACAGAAATACCTGACCCTGCGGCTGTTGGCGATGACTTTGCAATCGACAATTTTGTGGTTTCCGACGAATTCTGGACCGAAGGCGGCGGTGTCAACCTGAAACTGGGTGTAATCGGCTGGCTGAGCGACAACTTCAGAGTTGGAGCGGCTTTCCACTCACCCACAATTCTGTCGCTCACTGATGACTACGGCACAAGCGTGGAGTCTTCTATCTGGTACACCGACAGCGAAGGCGAGTTCATCAGCACTCTGAAAAACAGTTCGACAGGACTGGTTGACTGGCGTCTGACTCTGCCCGCAAAATATATTGGCAGTATAGCCATTGTCGCTCCCGAGCACGGAATGCTTGACGTTGACTGCGAGATAATAAACTACAAATCGACATACCTTGACGATGATAGTGATTTTGTTGGAAACGAATTCGACGACTTGAACAGCCGCATTTCTGAAATCTATCGCACTGCCGTAAACGTACGGGTTGGAGGTGAGATGATGTTAGGTCCAGCTGTTGCTCGCGCCGGTTTCGGCTACTACGGAAGCCCCTACAAAAGCGGCTACGCCAACTCATCGGCTAACAAACTGGCTTACAGCATTGGTTTAGGCTACCGCAGCCAGCATGCCTCTATAGATTTCGGCTACAGCCTGACAACTCAGAAAAAGACAAGCTATCTGTACAGCTTCGACGACAGTGCGGCATCGCTGAAAAACAAACAAGGCAATATTATTTTAACATTAGGATTCCGATTCTGATATCCTATCGAATAAAAACAAAAGCGGCGAGTCAAAACATGATTCGCCGTTTTTTTTAGTTGTAACACCAAACATTACGTTTTCATTTTCTTCTTTTTGGCTGCCGGAAACAACACATTGTTCAGTATCAGCCGATAGCCAGGCGAATTAGGATACATTTCGAGTTTTGTTGGTTTATCGCCCACAAAGTGCTGATAATCTTCGGGATCGTGACCACCATAGAATGTCCATGTGCCCTGTCCGAACTCGCCATGGATATATCGCACCTCACCTGCCGATTTGTTCTCACCCATTACCAATACATTAGGTTTTAGCAATTTGGAGTTATATGCCGTTGTCTGTCCCATGAACCCGCGAACGGTACTTTCATGATTCTGGCATAACATTGTTGGCACCGGATCCCATTTTGCCGAAAATTCGAAAAGTGTGAAATAATCGTCCTCGCGAGCCACGTGGCGCGACGAAGTCACATCGATGTCGGAATATTCATAAACAAGCGGATTGCGCTCGAGCGTAAAATTCTGAAAGGCGAAAGTGTTGTCGAAATTGAGTTTCGACTGGGCGCTGGGGTCCATGCCATCGCCATCGTACATCACATCGCAAATATCGGTTTCGGCGGCAGCCAAAGCCACATCGTAAGAATCAGTGGCAGAGCACATTGCAAACAAAAATCCACCGCCAGCGACATACTGTTTAATGGTTTGCGCCACATAGAGCTTGAGTTTCGACACCTTGCTGAACCCCATTTTTCTGGCCTCAACCTCGGCATTATGCACTTGACTTGTGTACCAACCAGTGTTTTTGTATGCGGCGTAAAATTTGCCATACTGCCCCGTAAAGTCCTCATGATGAAGATGCAACCAATCGTACTTCGACAATTCGCCTCCGACAATCTCCTCATCGTAGATAACTGTGTAAGGTATCTCGGCGTAAGTGAGCACCATGGTCACAGCATCGTCCCACGGCAACTTGTCTTTAGGCGAATAGACGGCTATTTTGGGCGCCTTGTCGAGTTTAAGTGCATCCATGTTCACATCCTCGCGTCCAATCTCGCTCAATATGGCAGTTGCTTTTGAGTCAGCAATAACCTCATAGCTTACATTCCGTATAACGCACTCTGTTTCAACAGTTTTACTATACGGAATCATAAAACTCCCCCCCCGATAGTTGAGCAGCCACTGAGCGCTGATTTGGTTTTCGAGCACCCAATAAGTTATGCCGTAAGCCTTCAGATGATTGGTTTGTGCCTCATCCATCGGGATTAGCAGACTAAGAGCCGCAGTCCGTTGCGTCAGCAACACCAAAAGGCTTATTGTCAATATTTTTAGCAGTCGTAACACACCGATAGATTAAAATGGAACGTTATCTGTAGGCGTAATATCCTGATTCGGGCCGCCCACAGGCTTGTCGAAATCGGTATTAGGTGTAAAACCTTGCCCCGCACCTGACGGAGCATCAGTACCAGGCTGCGCCTCGTCATTCATTTTTGATTTATAAGTGGTTATAGTGCCCAATGACTCCGGATCACAGAATTGCGTGAACTCGCTCTTAAACTGTAATCTCACATCGTCGACAGCTCCGTTACGGTGTTTCGCAACAATAATCTCTGCAACACCGATCAGCGAGTTACCAGCCTCATCGGTATATAGTTTGTAATACTCAGGACGATGGATAAAGATTACCATATCGGCATCCTGCTCAATGGCTCCCGACTCACGCAAGTCGGACAATTGCGGACGTTTGTCACCACCGCGCTGCTCAACCTGACGGCTCAACTGGCTCAATGCAATAATTGGTATGTTCACCTCTTTGGCAATGGCCTTGAGTGAGCGCGATATGGTACTAACCTCCTGCTCACGACTCTGCTGATTGCCTCCGGCAGTCATAAGCTGAAGATAATCGATTATGGCTATCTTAATGTTGTATAGCGTTTTCAACCTTTTGATTTTTGACCGGAACTCACTTATTGACAATGCTGGAGTATCATCGATATACATTGGAGCGCTCCTAAGCACATCCATCTTATCTTCCAGTTTATCCCATTGATCCTGAGTCAAACGTCCTGTTCTCAACACTGAGCTTGGTATCTCGGCAGTACTACTAATAATACGATTCACAAGTTGCACCGATGACATCTCCAATGAAAATACCGCAACTGGAATATTATTGCCAACTGCCATATTCTTAGCCATAGAAAGTACAAATGCCGTTTTTCCCATGGCTGGTCGAGCGGCTATGATTACCAAATCGGAATTTTGCCAGCCTAAAGTCAGCTTATCGAGCGATTCGAATCCACTTGGCACTCCACTCAAACCATCTTTCTTCGACGCCTCCTGCAATTGCGCATAAGCTTCATTTGCCACCAGGCTTATGCTTTGCACCTCTTTTTTCACATTGCCGTTGCTCAACTCGAAAATACTCTGCTCCGCCTCATTGAGCATATCCGACACATCCTCAACATCCTCAAAGCCCTTCTTTTGTATTTCTGCTCCAATGCGAATCAACTCGCGCTGAACATATTTCTGCGCAATAATGCGGGCGTGAAACTCAATGTGAGCCGTGGATGCGATGCGATTAGTCAGATATACAAGATACGACAGTCCGCCCACCTCGTCGAGTGTCTTATCGATTTTTAGCTGCTCCGACACCGTGTTTATGTCGACTGGGTTGTGTTTATCTGCTCTCTTTTTAATTGCTGCAAATATTTTGCCGTGCTCTTCTTTGTAGAAATATTCAGATTTCAGAATATCAGTTACTTGCAGATAAGCATCGCTTTCGAGCATCAACGCACCCAAAACAGATTCCTCAAAATCGATGGCCTGCGGCGGTACCTTTCCTGTTCCTGCAAACAAGCTCTCAGTTGGCTCAACTTTAGCCGGTGTGAATTTCTTTGCCATTTCAATTATTTTTTTTCGACATTGCAAAATTAGACGGCCTCGCGTTTGAACACTAAAATTATTGGCTATATTTATAAACAAAAACAAAGTAAACTGACACAGAATATGATAGTCCGCCCGAATGCAAAAATTAACATTGGTTTGAACATTGTGGAGAAACGCCCCGACGGCTTCCATAACCTTGAAAGTCTGATGGTTCCGTTCGGTTTGACCGATGAACTGAAATTAACAGAGAATAAACGAATCGGTGCAAAAAAGTTCGAGCTGGTGATTGACGGCCTTCCTGTCGATGGCTCGCTCGACACCAACCTTGTGAGTCGAGCCTACCATCTGATTAACGCCGACTACAGCCTGCCGCCCGTGCGTGCCGTGCTCAAAAAGCAGATTCCTATGGGCGCCGGACTTGGCGGTGGTTCTGCCGACTGCGCCTTCACCATCACCGCGCTCAACAAGTTGTTCGACCTTAAGTTGAGCGTTGATGCAATGCAGCGCTACGCATCGATGCTCGGCAGCGACTGCGCTCTTTTTGTACAGAACAAACCCGCCTTTGCCACAAGCCGCGGCGAGATTCTCAAACCCGTGAATGTCAACCTTTCGGGCTATTCGATTGTGATTGTGAAACCCAATGTGCACGTGAACACCGCACAAGCCTACAAACTGCTCACACCGCACAGGCCAGAGACACCAATCACCGAACTTATCGACAAGAAACCCGAAGAGTGGCGCGGCAAGATGGTGAACGATTTCGAAGCTCCGATTTTCGAAATGCACCCCATACTGAACGACATTAAAACTGCCCTCTACAACGCCGGTGCCGCCTACGCATCGATGTCGGGTAGCGGCTCGGCCATCTACGGCTTGTTCAAGCAAATGCCCGACGATGAATGCTTTAAGTTTGATGGATGCTTCATATGGAAAGGAAAGTTTAAATAGACCGCCAATCGATAACAGTTTGAAATAACAACAAAAATCCCGCCCTGCAACTTGAGTTACACGGCGGGATTTTTATTTACAACCTGTCTATCGGCATCGTCAGAGTTTTATATCCTCCGCCGCAATATCGGCAGGAATGTTTTTCCTTTTCCCAAAAACGGTTAGTTTTGATTGACTCTCAATACGATTATCTCTATTGTATTGTTGGCAGCCGGAAAAGGCCCGACAAGCTGATTCACCATATCAGTTTGTACTTGGCCCGACGTTGAGTCAAACGGGTTGAAAGCTTCGCCCGAACCTTTTTTGTAAATAGGGGTTTGCGAGAAACTATGTTCGGTTGCCGCCACATTCATATTCATACCGGCATAAGAAGGGTAGATTTCTTCCGCCGGCAAAATCGAACCGACAAAAGTTATTTTTGTAGGGTCAGTATTATCTCTCTTTAACCCATTAGTTGCCAGATAGTAATAACCCAACACAGGATCGAAATCCACATTGTTTATCTTCACTTCGTATTTATACTTTACGTTACCATTACCCTGATAGTTGGATAACTTAACCGACAGGAACACAGGACTATAGGCTGGCAGACGGAAAGTTTTTTCACCCGCTGTCATTGCAGCACCCAAAAACTCAACAGTGGGGGTAGTAGCCGAACCTGCATTGTTGGTGATTTTCACTTTCACATTGACTAATGGCATATCGCCAATTTTGTTCAGGTCGGCAAGAGTAGCCGCAATTTGTGTGTTGTTGTGTTCCCGTTTCCATATCGGGCGGATAACAAATGCGCTAGAAACGCCAATTTCCTCTACAGCCATACTTTCATCAGTTATCAATGCAAATTGTTGATATCTGTATTTACCACCGCCAACTATAGAATTAACCCTATAATAGCCATTAGTATTCATTTGTACCTCATTGGTACCAACATTATAATAATAACCCGTAACTGGGAAAAATATATGCAGGTCGCTCAAAGAATATTGCGCAACAGGGTTGCTACTTTTTCCTTTGTCGCTTGCGTTCTTGGCCATGTAAACAATTTTGCCGGCCGTGTTTGTGCCATTGTAGTTGGTCGTCCACTCACTATAGCAATTGTCAATCAGTTCCTGCCACTCACTATATGCCGGTGTTACCCAATTGCCGCCGAAGGAAACTGCAGCAGCATCGTTTTCCGGACTCATAGTTGTAGTAATTGCATAAGAAAAATTATGTTCAGTCTCAAAATCAACGGTATGACCCCACACGTAGTAACCTCCTATTTCATTTGGCTGTGCCGCGCCAACATTGCATGTTGCCCAAAGTGTTCCGCTTGGCAGGCCTAAATCGACATATTCGTGCTGGTTGTCATTTCCGGGAAGGTTCGTGTCGAAAATATCTTGACGGAAATCATTGATTTTGTTATCGATATCAGTTTTCGAGTAGACATTATCTCCCAAATTGTCGGCTGTTAGGTAACCAGCATCGTTGGTAAAAGCGCCCACATTTGTAGGAACAGTTGGAATAGTCGGTTTGTTGGTCAGGTCGTTGTAAGAGCCTGTGGTGGCAACCGTTTTCAGACTGCTTATGGTGGCGTATGTGTTTGCCGCAGAAGTGTTTGTCAGATAGTTGGCGGCATCGCTCATATCGGCAACTTTTGTAGGAATGTCCGGTGTATTGGTCAAGTCGGTGTAACTGCCGGTTGTGGCCACTTGAGCAAGATTTTCGGTTGGAGTGTAGGCCGCAACAGTGTTGTTCAGTTTCTCGATTGTGGCATATTCCGAAAGATTTGCGCCTTCGGGAATATCGGAAACTCTTGCATATTCGGTCAGCATTTCTTTAAGTTTCTCATAACGAGTGTATTCATTCAAGCTCTCGGTCGTGGCATATTTTGTCAAAGCGCTGTTGACATTCTCGGTAGTTGCGTAGTTGGTCAATGCAGTATTAACGGTTGTGGTAACGTCGGCTGAGGTCACAAAATTGTCGATATCGGCTTTGCTCACAAAGTTAAGTTTGTTGGTTACTTCGCTATTATTCAAAACGTTAACAATGTTATCAGGAGCCACATTCTCAGCATAAAGTGCGTAAGGAACGCTCATCAACTGGCTGGTCGACTCACCGTAATCGGTCTTTGTACGAATGTAGCAGTTGCCTTTACTCCAGTTCACTGTGCGGATGCTGCCAGCGCTGTCGCCTTTGCCCACAACCAGTGTAAACAAACCGTTCTGGTTGGTTTTTACGCTGTGTTGCTCGCTGTAAACCTCAGTGGCGCTCTCCAAATCGGCACCTTGGAGGATTGTAATACTTACCGTAATTGGTTGGTTTGCTACTATGGCGTTCTGCGCGTCGCGCACAACTGCCTGATAACTAAAGCCCTGCGGAGCTTGGGCGAATGTTGCCACCGATAACAATATGGCGGCTGCAATTGTAAATAATTTTCGCATGTTTGTAAATTTAAATGGTTAATTATTAAATATTTAATGATTAAAGTTCAGTGTTTAATGTTAAACTGGTTGAAATTCTGAATTCTGAATTCATTATTTCCAACATCTTATGCCTTTTGCCTTATGACTTATGCCTAATGCCTAACCATCATTTTTTCACAACTTTGAATGTACGCATGGCGGCATCACCATCGGTAACTCGCACAAAATAAACACCTTGTGCAAACCGGTCCATTTCGATTGTGGTCTGCTCGTCGCTAATGTCAGCGGAGACAAGGTTGCGGCCATTGGCATCGGTAAGCGTGTAGCGCAAGGTTGCAAGCGTGTCATAAACCCGCAGAACAAGGCGGTCGGTCACCGGATTTGGGTAAACCGCTGCTTCGAGAGTAACCTGGCGGTTATGAATACCATCGACAACAATGATTTCGTAGGTCTGCTGCACGCCGGATGTCAAACTGCCGTTGCCAGATTCGGCAACTTCCACAAAAGTCTGGCCCACAGAAAAGCTAACGGTGCCAGCCTCGCCTCCAGCGGTGACCACTGCCGTTTGGGCCTTGGTTTCTACACCAATCATTGTCACAACGGCCAACAGTAGAATCAATCTTCTTTTCATAGAAAACTATTTTAGGTTATATAATTTATGAATCAACTCAATATTGTTGCTTATGCCAAGTTTGCGGTAAATGTTGGTTTTGTGCGAGTCGATAGTGCGTTTGCTGATGCCCAATTCTTCAGCAATAGTTTTCGCCGACTTTCCATTGCAACATTCCATTGCAATCTGCATCTCCCGTTCTGATAGTTTCGAATTCATTTTACCATGCGTTTGAAAAACGTTGCAATTATCAATCAAACGCACGCTTTTGTCAATAGGTAATTATACCTATTCGCTAGTAATAGTTTGAAAATCAGAAAGAAAGATTTTAGGTAACTATACCTACGGATTTAGGATTCCGCGATTTACAACTTCACAATTCCGTGTTTCACGGCATAAAGGATAAGCTCGGTGTTGTTGCAGACACCCAGTTTCTGGTAAATAGCCGACTTGTGGTTGTCGACTGTTTTTTTGCTGATGCCAAACTCGTCGGCAATTTCCTTGCTAAGCTTGCCGCGGCAGCAGGCGCCAACAATCTCAATCTCGCGCGGTGAAAGTTGAACGGCCGGTTGCACCGTTTCGTTTTTTTCCGATGGAATGGCAGCTACCGATGGATTATCATTTGGCAGTATGGCTGTTTGCTCTGCTGTTTTTTCTAATTGGCTTTCTGTCAACTGATCGGAATCAGCCTTAGTTGCATCAGGCATTGTTTCAGCTGACGCTTTTTCTGTTGGCGCAGACTGGGCACTATCCACAAACAACTCGCGCGCCATTTTCTCGGTGTGTTCAATGTCGCGGCGCATTCGGCGGATTATAAACACCAGAACTAAAGCGAGAAATATTGCCGAAAGCACTATGGCAAGCACAACAAGAGCATTTTGCTGCCTCTCGATGGTAACCTGCTGCAACGCAATCTCACGCTCTTTCTCGGCGGTGGCGTACCGCACTTCAAAATCAGCTATCTGCTGGCTAATCTGCTCGTTATAAAGCGAATCGCTAAGATTCAGCGTCTGCTCATAAAGTTGCGGGCTGTTGCGCAACATTGCAAGATTGCGCAGCGCGTCGAGCTTGTTTTTCCGCTGACCAATTTGTTCCGACAACTGCAGACATTCAGCCGCTGTTTTTTCGGCCTCGGCATTACGCCCCAAATGAAGATAATTTCGTGTTTGCGATATCAGATTGATACACAGACTAGACTTATTATCAAGAGCCCGCAGTTTTTCCGATGCTTGAGCCAGAACAACATCGGCTTTTTGATAATCGCCATTTTGCATGTAGGCTGTACCCAGCTGCGACAGGCGGATAGCAACCTGATTGCTGCGATTGTCGATTGAATCGAGCCGATAGGCACGCTGTATGCAGCTAATGGCCTCTTCATTTTTCTTTTGTGCAGACAGTATCTCGCCCAATGTTGAGTAGCGCCGGGCAAGCATAAGCGAATTGCCGGCTGGCACATACTTAACGGCATCGCGCATATAATGCTCGGCATCGGCAAAACACCGCTGGTGTGTGAAGATTGATGCCAAAACCGCAAGCGAAAGTGAAATTCGAGCCGAATCGCCTATATGGTAATCGCAATCCAAAGCTTTCTGCCCGAAATCGATGGCCTTTTCGAACTTGCCCAACCGCCAATAAGCGTATGCCAAACCATTGTATGTATCAGAGTACCAAAACAATGAATCCGGATGAATATATTCCATTGCCTGCTCGAGAAAAGTTACCGAGGCCGAGTAATCTCTCGCATTGTAACTATCATCGTATTTGGCGAACAACTCCTCGAATTTTTTCGCATTATTGACAGCAAAAACCGATGATAAACCACTGAAAAACAGGCCAACAGCGACAATGCAAGTTTTTATATTCATCTGCTCGTTTTTTTACAAATAAAAAAGTGTTGCTACTCCCCGTTCATCCAAATGTCGAGCATGCGGCGGTCACGCTTGGTGGGACGACCGGCTCCAGGGTCACGGTGGCCGTTGATGTCGGCACGCATAAGGTCGATTTTCAGGATTTCCTGCTCAGGTGTCAGGTCTTCGAGATATTCGGGCACAAGTTTTGCCGACACGCGCGATTTTGGAATGCCAAGAATCTTGTATCGGTAAACAACCGGATTCTTCTTCACCTCAACAATCTCGCCAACCTTGATTGGCCGCGAAGCCTTCACCGGCATATCGCTAATGGTCACACGGCCTTTGTGGCAAGCGTCAGCAGCCATACTGCGTGTCTTGTAAAGACGCACATCCCAAAGCCATTTATCGATTCTGATTTCGTCCATAATGGCGCAAAGGTAGGTTTATTTGGTGAATCGGGCAATCTGTTAATTGGTGAATCGAAATGGTGAGAATGTTTTTATAGCCCAATAATTTGCATTATGTAAAACGGGATTGCGTTTTTTAGGAGGATGATTTCTCCATATACACAAACTCCAAATCTCCATCCACGACCTTACGCACGAACTCTTTGTAGCCGTTTTGGGCATAAAGGCGGATATTTGCGGTGCTGCGGATGCTTGTGAATAGTTCGTAGCGTTTTGAGGGAAGGTATTTTTCTATCTCTTGCAACAGCATCGTACCAGCTCACGTTTTCGACAGGAAGATTTTCACCCTTAAACCTGCTCGGATTATCACCGGTCACCGCTTTGTACAGAGCCTGGGGTATTTCCGTCTTTCCGATTTCGTATTCCTTGCCGGGAATTGCAGCAAGTTCATAAGAGTTTATGATTTTATTTATTTCCGAAGCCGATGTGTTCTTGCGGCTGGCACATTAGGCAGGCGGATTACGCGGAAACCGATACCTGAGTTTTTGAAGTCACCGTCATACCTTCTGATGTATGAAACTTCCTGGTCCAACCTGTCCCAGCCTCCGCCATAGGCATTTTTTTGTTTCGAAGTTGTCCATACCCATTCCTCAACGTTACCGCTCATATCGTAAAGCCCGTAGCCGTTTGCCTTTTTCTGCGCGACGGGATGCGTCCTGTATTCACTGTTTTCCCTATACCATCCGACTTCATCCATATTGTCACTGCCGCTGTATGTGTAGTTTTCTCCGCCCTTCGCCGCGTACTGCCATTGTTTTTCATTAGGCAGGCGGTAACCGTCCGCACCGTTTATCTGTACTATCTCACCTTCAATGGCATTTCCGCTGTGCGGTATGTAATTCCATTTTTTTACGTCCGTCTCACCATTCACGGAATACACAGGTGTGAATCCTGAAAGCCTGCTGTACTCATTGCAGAAATAAATGGCATCGTACCAGCTCACGTGTTCCACAGGAAGATTTACACCATTTATCCAGCTCGGATTTTTCCCCATGACAGCTTCGTAAAGCTGCTGCGTAACTTCCGTCTTTCCTATTTCAAAACCGACATCTGAAAGAAATGCGAACTCATACGACTTCAAGGCTTTCTTTACGTCCAGCGGCTCAACCTTTATGTTAATTGTGCGTACAGGTCGCAGACCTACATCATATTGTTGAGACCATCCGTGTGAAGCCGAAAGCACATCGAGGACATCATAAATAGTCCAACCTGCGTAAAAGCTTCCTGAAACAGCGTAGTTCCACTGATAGCTGGAGGTGGATGAACTCGGACATTCATCCCAGACCCACTCGCATACGTTGCCGCTCATGTCGTATAGTCCGTAGCCGTTGGGCTTTTTCTGTGCGACAGGGTGGGTTTTTTCACCGCTATTGTCAGTATTCCAGCTTACTTCATTCATGTTGTCACTGCCGGCATATTTATAGTTCTGTCCGCCCTTTGCGGCATACCGCCATTCTTCAATCGTTGGCAGCCTGTAACCGTCCGCAGAAGGATTATAATCGATTTCACCTTTCAGTACGGCCTTGGAATGTGGCGTATAATTCCACTTTTTTACGTCCGTCTCGCCGTTCACGGAATACACCGGTGTGAAGCCTGAAAGCCTGCTCAATTCATTGCAGAAATAAATTGCATCGTACCAAGTTATTCCTTCTACAGGAAGATTATCTCCCTTGTGGTTGCTCGGATTTGACCCCATTACCCCTTCATAAAATTTCTGGGTGACTTCTGTCTTTCCGATTTCAAAGTTCTTACCCTTAATGGAAATGAATTCATACGATTTCTGTGCACTTTTCGTCCATTCGTCTTGGAGGGCGGATACCTTATAGTTTCCATATCCGGGGGTTCCGTTGTATATTGTTTCTGAAAGTTTTCTGTAACCGTTAAGGGCTTCTGTTTTCAGAGCCGGTGCATCGTCACAGCCCAGGGCATCATACCAGGCGTTGAGCGCGAACGCCCACTGCTTTTTCGCCTCGTAGTCCTTCGCCTGCTTCACGTACATAGTGTACGCCGCGCTCTGGGCAAAAACGCCCGCCGCAATAAAAATGACCGCGATAATTAAAAACGCTTTTTTCATAAACTCTCCTCCTAATAATTTACAAAACATATTTATAGATAGTTAGTGGTTATCATTTCTGGCAATTTTAATGGCTTTTCGCGAGTTTTTTCGTTTTTCTTCTGTCTAAATAATGATAAGAACTCTCGTTTTGTTTGTCAGCAACTAAAATAATACTTACTGCGTATTTCTCAAAAATTTGTTCCTATTCCTTTTGCCCAACTAATGCCTATCAACTAGTGCCTAAAATAACTATTTTTGACCGACTGAAAAACCGAAACTATGTGCGGAATTGCAGGATACTACGCCATCAAAGGTGAACCCGACAAGCGGCAGATTGAGCGAATGACCGACGTGTTGCGCCACCGCGGGCCCGACGCTGGCGGCACCTATGTGGGGCCGAATGTGGCGCTGGGGCACCGCCGTTTGAGCATTATCGACTTGAGCGCGGCGGCCAATCAGCCAATGTTCTCGCACTCGGGGCGGTTTGTGGCTGTGTTCAACGGCGAAATTTACAACTACCGCGAAGTGGCTGCCGAACTGGGCATTGAAATGCGCACAACGTCTGATACTGAAGTGGTTGTGGAAGCGTTCGAGCAGTTGGGACCGCAGTTTGTCGAGCGGCTGAACGGAATGTTCGCCATTGCCATCTGCGAGATTGCCACACAACGCATCTGGCTTTTCCGCGACCGAATGGGCATAAAACCCTTATTCTATTGCATTTACGACGGCAATCTTGTGTTTGCGTCGGAATTGAAGGCTATTGAGCAGACCGATATTTTCCGTCGCAACAAGAGCCTCAACAGCCGCGCCGTAGGCCTTTTTCTGCAACTGGGCTACATTCCCGCACCCGACACAATATATAAAGGTGTGCTGAAATTCCCGCAAGGGCACTATGCTGTTTTCGACGGCCAAAACCTCACGCTTACGCGATATTGGAACCTGCCCGACTCGATTACCGACCAACCGTTGGCCGACTTCGCCACGGCGAAAAAACCGCTTAAAGAGTTGATTGAGAGTTCGGTAAAATACCGCCTAATGGCCGATGTGCCTTACGGAACGTTGTTGAGCGGCGGCATCGACAGTTCGCTTGTTACAGCCGTGGCGCGGCGCCTGTGCGGAACACGCACGAATACATTCTCAATCGGGTTCAAAGATAGCCGCCACGACGAATCGAAATATTCGGAACAAGTTGCCCGACAATTAGATACGAATCATCACTTGATGATGATGACTGAGCAGGACGCAATGGAACGCGTGGCCGATATGTTCTATTTCTACGACGAGCCTTACGCCGATTCGTCGGCACTGCCAACAATGCTGGTGTCGCAAGTGGCGGCGCAGCACGTTAAAATGGTGCTGACCGGCGACGGCGGCGACGAACTTTTTATGGGCTACGGAATGTACCGCTGGGCCGACCGTCTTGCCAATCCGTTGCTGCGAGCCGCTCGTGGCCCGATTGCCGCCGCATCGCATCTGGGCAGCAGCCGCTTACAACGAATCGGAAAAATGTTTGAATGGCGGCGCTCTGACAACCTTCAAGCGCACATTTTCTCGCAAGAGCAGTATCTGTTCTCGGCCGCTGAAACTGAACGGCTTACACTTACAGACCTCTGCCCCGCCCCGAATTTCGACACTTCGCACGCGCTGTCGGCTGCTGAAAAGCAATCGGTATTCGACATGCTTTACTATCTGCCTGACGACCTGCTTGTTAAGGTTGACCGGGCATCAATGCGGCATTCGCTCGAATCGCGCGTTCCGTTGCTCGACTATCGGATTGTGGAATTTGCCGTCAATCTGCATAAATCGCTGAAAATAAATAACGGCGAAGCAAAATATCTACTGAAGCAGGTGCTGTACGATTATCTGCCGCAAGAACTGTTCAATCGCCCGAAATGGGGTTTCAGCGTGCCGCTTTGCAACTGGCTGCGCACTGACCTAAAATATTTAACTGACAAATATCTTGCCCGCGACGTGGTTGAGCAGGCGCAAATGGTCAAATATGCCGAAGTGGAACGGCTGCTAAAGCGTTTCTATGTGCAAAAGGTTGATTACCTGTATAATCGCGTTTGGGCGCTCATTTGCCTGCACCAATGGTGGGTGGAGCGAATGAATAAATGCTAACGGCATAAATCGTGCCGTCCCTCGGCAAAATCACACCTTAATAGAATAAATGACTCCGCTCCGCGGTTGCAAGCAAATGTCAATACCTTTATCGATAATTTGTTGAACATCAATATTTTTATCGGGTGCCTGCCCTAACACCGCTTTGAGCGATACTTTTCCGTTGGTCGGCACACCCATTGTGCCAAAGGCGTGGTCGGGTATCCGCAACTGAAAATCTTTGGCGTTCTGCTGGTCGAAGTTGACAACCACAAGCATCGCCTCGGTGCCAACGTGGCGCAGATAGGCATAGATTTTCGATGCATCGAGAGTGCCGTTGTTGGCCCACATCAGGTCGTAGAAACGGCCTTCGGTGAAGCAACGCTCGGTGCTGGCCAACCGCAGCAGATTGCAATAGAAATCACGCAACTCGCACTCGTCGGTGCTGAGCAGAGCGCCATCGGCTTGACCGCCGTTGTACCATTTCTGGAACTCTGGCACATTGCTGTAGTCGAAGATTGTGGTTCGGCCGTCGTCGCCGCTGAAGCCTGTGGCGCCATCGGCTGGCTCGCCAACTTCCTGCCCGAAATAGACCATCACCGCGCCCTGGTTGAGCGTGGCGGCCACAATCATTGCGGGTATCGCTTTGCGTGGATTGCCTGCAAAAAAGCGCGACGCAATGCGCTGCTCGTCGTGGTTTTCAAGGAAACGCAGCATTCGGCTGTCTATTCCGTCGAGATTTTGCCAACACCGAGTGAGATTGCTGGCTGGCTCGCCGTTGCAGATTATGCCGCGCAAGGTGTCGTACAAGCCAACCTTGTCGTACAGGTAATCGAAGCCGCCGCGATAGATATAATCTTTGTATGCCGCAGGTCCGTAAATCTCAGCAATAAACTGAATATCAGAATATTTCTTTTTCACTTCGGCAATGGCGAACTCCCAAAACTCCACCGGCACCATCTCGGCCATATCGCAACGGAAAGCGTCAACGCCACGCGCCGCCCAATAGCAGAGAATGTCAGTCATTTTTTGCCAGACAACAGGATGAGGCTCAAACTGGCAGTTGCGATTGTTTTGATAATCAACACCATAGTTCAATTTTACGGTCTCATACCAATCGTTGACCGATGGCCAGGCCGAAAACTGGTCGTTGCCTGTAACTTTGGCTGGATTTTCCTCATAATCAGCCGCTTTCACTCCATCAATTCTCGTTCCCGAACATTCGGGCAGATGCAGTTGCTCACCCGTGTAGTAGAAATCGTTGAGCGGCGAGAAATGCCACTCAGGGTGGTCGTTGCGGCCGAAATCGGTTTCGGGACGGACATCGGAATGGTACTGCCGCGCCACATGGTTCGGCACAAAATCAATCACCATCTTCAGCCCTGCCTCGTGGGTGCGGCGCACAAGGTCGTCGAACTCCGCCTGACGGTCTGGAATGGAAACTGCTATATCCGGGTCGATGTCGTAATAGTCGGTGATGGCGTACGGCGAGCCCGCCCTACCTTTGATTATCCGCGGATTTCCGCCCTGCAGACCATACTCAAGGTCGGCAGTGCAGCGAGCATGTTCAATGAGTCCTGTGTACCAAATATGGGTGAAGCCCATCTCGCGTATCTGCTTGAGAACGTGCGGTGTAAATGCCGACATCTTGCCCACGCCGTTCTCTTCGCGCGAGCCATTGAAAACTGGCGACGTGACATTATTGCCAAACAGCCGCACAAGTACTTGATATATAGAGATTAAAGACATTTTTGAGTTTGAAGTTTTAAGTTACAAGGTTTTATGGCCGCTTGACGGGGCGAACCGACCGACCATCGCAACGGTCGCTGTTGAAGTACGGGTCCACGCCGCTGCTGTGGAAATTGCAGTACCGCGCGTTGCTCGGGTAGTCGGCATCGAGCGAACCAGACCCGTAGTCGGAATTGAGCGAACTCGACCAGTAGTCGCCGAAGCCGCCCAAGCCGTAGAGTCTACTGACGTTGTAATGGCCCGCGGTGGGCAGAAAAATATGCGCGTCGAAAAGAGAGTATGACACTGAAGGTGTGCCGTCATAATAAACTTTAATTCCTTTGTCGCCTGCCGACTTTGCTTTGTAAACAATGTAACCACTTACGTTCTGATTATTGTAGTTTTTCGTCCAAACCCAATAGCATTGGCTGCGAAGTTCTTTCCAGTCGGCGACAGTAGGTATTGAGTAGTCTGAACCTAACACGACTGTTGCAGCATCATCTTCTGGCAAGAGAATTGTAAGAGTATCGGTGTAACCATCGTTGCCCCATTCTGCATCGAAACAGTATTTTGTAAGAGTTTCTTCCGAGCCTTTGCAATACTTATATGTATCCCAACTGTAATCGTCTTTTGTTTGGGTTTCGCCCCAAGCGTAATAATCGCCATAGTTCCACGGGGCTGTGGCGCCTAAATTGCGAGTTGCCCAAAGCGTGCCGCTTTCAAGGCCTAAATCGACAGTGGGGGCAAAAAATAATGCTGTCAGACTAATATTTTCGCTGCCAATGGTTACGGTTCGCGGATTGTCGGTGCTGCCATCGCTCCAACCCATAAAAACGCAACCATCGGCAGGTTTGGCAGTAACGGTTACACTGCTGCCAGGCGCGTAGCGGGCATTAACTTCGGTGTCGATTGTGCCGTTGTCGCTTGCAGA
>JAGCFC010000009.1 GCA_017650325.1 Salinivirgaceae bacterium
AGTCGAACTTGTGCGTGTGCCTCAACAACGTTAATCACATAGTCGCCCAACTTCTCGCAGTCGCAGATGATGTCCATATAGTGAACGCCCATCTGGTAATCGTACTTCTTGTCGTTGATGTCGAATATGTTGTTCTCTTTCAAGCGTGAACGGAAAGTGTTAATCTCATTCTCGATGTTCAGCGACTGAACCGCAAGCACTGTTCCTTCGGTGTCTTCAATCAGCTTAATCATCTGGGTAAGAGCGTTTTCCACCAACTCAAACATATGTTCGATGTGCTTGTACTGCTCGTCGGTAAAATCTTCCTTCGAATCGAACTTATGCTTGATGACGCGGCTCATATTATAGTTGCTGTCGCAGATGCTCTCAATCTCCGAAATCTCGCGCAGCATCGACCTTACCGTCGATTTGCCTTCGGGACTCAAGCGACCTTCGGCAACGTTGTTCAGGTAGTTGGCAATCTCAATCTCCATATTGTCGCTGATGCCTTCGTACTTCTCAATCCGCGAGTAGAGTTTCGAGAATTCGTTCACATCATCGAGATGCAGCAGAGTTTTCACAAACCCGAACATCTTCAGCGAGCGCTCGGCAAAAAGGTTTATCTCCTTGCGGGCCTCCAGAATCGAAAGTTCCGAAGTTGACATCATACCGCCGCTGATGAAGCGCAGACGGATGTCGTCTTCTTCCTCCTTGTTCTTGATGACGCGGCCGATGAAGTTTTCAAGCGGCTTGATGAACCAGATGAGCAGCATCACGTTGCAAAGGTTGAACGCTGTGTGGAAACCTGTCAGAGCGTATGTTACACGAACTGATGCTTGTGCAATCTCTTCAGGTGTCTGCGGCACAAAATCAGGATCAAAGCCCACAATGTAGCAAACCAAATTTATGAACGGATGGAACAATATCAGCACCCAAACCACACCGAATAGATTGAAAATCAAGTGTGCAAGAGCTGCCCGACGCGCTTGTGTGCTGGCGTTGAGTGCGGCAATGTTCGATGTTACGGTTGTACCGATATTCTCACCCATAACGAGTGCAATACCTTGATAAATAGGCAGAACGCCGCTCGAGCAGAGTATAAGGGTGATGGCCATAATTGCCGCCGACGACTGCACGCACATTGTCAGCAAGCCGCCCAAAAGCAGGAACAGCAGCGTGGTCCAGAATCCCCAATGTCCGCACGATGCGAAGAAGTCGATAACCGCCTGATTATGCGAAAGGTCCATTTCAACCGCGTTGGCGCGCAGTGTGGTAAGACCCAAAAACATAAATGCAAATCCGAATACAAACTCACCAAACGACTTGGTACCGTTGTTTTTCATAAAAGTGAGCACAATGCCCACGGCAAACAGCGGATAGACAACGCTTGTCATATCGAACTGGAAGCCGAATATTGCCATCAGCCAGCCCGTGACAGTGGTTCCGATGTTGGCACCCATAATAACAGCGATGGCTTGCGTCAAAGACAGCAAGCCAGCGTTTACAAAACTTACGGTGAGCACGGTTGTTGCAGTTGATGACTGCACGGCCGCCGTAATAAATGTACCTGTTAGTAAAGCCGTTACACGATTTTTTGTCATTGTGGCGAGCACATTGCGCAAATGGCCGCCCGTGAGTTTCTGCAAGCCCTCGCTCATCGTCTTCATACCGAACATAAGCAAGGCAAGGCAGCCTACGAGTTTGAAAATGGTAAGAATCATCGTTTTTAAATCATTGATTGACTGCCAACTAAACTTGCTATTGCGTGTCAGTTGAAGTCATTAGTTACCGTTGGCAAATATAAGCACACAATTTTTTCTGCCGAAATAAATGATGATACAATTAGGCGATTTACCTAAATATTGTTTTTTACAGCATTCCAATCGCCTTGAACATTGCCAGATAGGCATCTGCTTTCTTATCAAGCGCCAGCGGATAAGCCCTTGACGATGAAGGCATTCGGTAGAACCGATAGCCGCGTCCGCCAATTGAAAGCGGACTGAATGTGCCAACCTGCGGTTTTGCGCACCCGTAACGTTCTACTATAGCATCGGTGGCTTTCTCGCCCGTGGTTACAATGGTGTGACAATCGGGAATCTGACGCAGCAAAACTGCCAAATCGGTCGGCTCCACTATTTCAAGAAATTTGTCCGATGCATTGTCCTTCAGCCGCCGCACAGCCGATGCAGTGTCGAAAATGGCAATTCCTGCTTCGGTACAGAATTTCACAACTGCCTCATAATCAAATCGCCGCTCGTTGGCAATCACATACTGGTTCTTGTCGGCATAGAAGACAAGGCCCAATATGCGCCACATATCGTTCTGAAAATTGGGGTAGAAAAAATCCATCGACCAGCGCGCTCGTGGCGGCGGGAAACTGCCCAGCATCAGCACTTTAGCCGATGGCGGCAGAAACGGGTTCAACGGATGGCGCTCGATGTCCTGCATAATAAATGGTAAGCTAACAAAAAAAATTTCCGCAAACACTTGTTACAGTAGCATCTGCGGAAATAATTGTTCTATTGAAAAAACATTAAAAATCAAGTACCTATGCAATTCAATAAATACGAATCTTGCTGACTACGGCATCAGATTTGAATGTAGGATTCTCTAATTCTGTGCCTTCAATACCATAAACTTCAGGCAGTTGACCGTCGTAACCATCTTTGTCCACATAATATTGAATGTTTGTCGATATAACTCCGAGCTCTATAACTTCATCAATTTTGTAAACTATGTAAAGGTCATCCGGATAAGCCGCCAGCACATCGCTGACTTTGCTGCCAACGTGCAACTTGCTTTCGTCGCGGTATTTATCTGAAAATATGATTATTTCATCGATTGTGTTGTTGTAGCTATCGGACGAATAATCATAGTTTGGTTTCAATTCCACAATCAGTTCATCAGCTTTCTTAACTACATATTTAACAGCATCCTCGCCTTCAGGACCCATATATGTCTGGCGTTCAATGGTTACTCCATCCAATTCTGCGGGGATTTCACCATCAATTTTAAAATCCAACTTGATTAGCGATGATTCGTCTGGCGCATTTACATCATTTGCGGTGGCAACCGTCTCTGTTGTGGTTTCCGTTGCGTTTTCAGCGCTCGAATTACTGTTGGTTTTGGTGTTGCTGTTGCACGAAATCAGGCAAAATGCAGCACCCAATGCGATAAAAAGATTTGTGTGTTTCATGTTTTTAAATTTTGTATTCAAAGGTACAAAAAATCCGACACATTACATAAAAGTAACTGGCTCTAAATTCATCGGCATTGTAAATTCTCCTAACTTCGCCACATCATTGAATTGTATGGTCTTCAGGCTCGATAACCGGATTGCTTTCCCCGACCCGCATTTAGGCGAACCCGACGGATTGATTGCCATTGGCGGTGACCTGTCGGCCGAACGTCTTTTGCTGGCCTACTGCAATGGTATTTTCCCATGGTACAGCTTTAAAAATGAGACCATTATGTGGTTCTGTCCGATGGATCGGTTTGTGATTTTTCCCGAGAAGGTCAGTATATCGCACTCGATGCGTAATGTGTTGAACAAGAACATTTTCACCTACACCATAAACAAAGATTTTGCATCGGTGATTCAGAACTGCTCAACCGCCAACGGCCGCCATGAATTGGCTGGTGCCTGGCTCGGTCCTGACATGATTGCCGCTTACCAGCATCTGCACAACATTGGCTTTGCAACGAGCATTGAAGTCTGGCACGACGGGCAACTTGCCGGAGGTCTCTACGGCGTCACAATTGGGCACTGTTTCTTTGGCGAGAGTATGTTCTCGCTTGAGCCGAACGCATCTAAAGCAGCTCTCATCTTTCTTGCCCAGACAATGGCCTCACACAGCGGACGGCTCATCGACTGCCAATTCGAAACCGAACATCTGAAATCGATGGGCGGCGAAACAATCAGTTACGACGAATATATGGCGATGCTGAAAGCGGATGTTTGATAAAAAAACGGCAACCGATTCTTCAACAATCAGTTGCCGTTACGCTATTATGCGCTGATGCGTACTACTTCTTTTTTGTTGTTACAACCACAACTCCCACATTCGGGTCATCGGTGTATTTTTTCGCGGCTTTGCCTTTCAACACCTCAACCGATTTAATTTTACCCTGTTCAAGAGCTTTCATATCGGCTTCGGTCGATTTCTTGCCGTCGATAATATAGATTGTATTGGTAGTGGAATTTCCCGATTTTGTTGTGATAACCATAATTCCGTTTTTGCCCCTTTCTCCATATTTTAACGCTTCGGTAGTGCCTGGCTCGTGAATCGAAATCGTTTCGATATCAGTTGGAGTGGCTGGTATTAGTGACTCAACCCCATCAATTATTGTTAAAGGCAGACCGGCATCATCATCTGAGTCAGAGGTTCTTCCGGCAACTATGCTTGGTCCGTCTAAAGTGGTTATACGTATGCCTTGTCCTGGAACAGGTTTCGCGTCTGTTGTTGTTATGGCGTGCCCAACAATAACTCGATTATTCCAACTTTCTGTAGTATCGATAAAATAAGTTTTTATCGTCTTTCCGCTCAGTTGCGAGCCGTTGAAATTCTTGATAAACTCACCATTAATAACATACATAGTTACAGTATCAATTTTTGCCGTTTGAGCGTTGGCCACCATCGCTGTGGCGCAAAGCCCTAAAATTAAAAGTGTTCTCATTTTTCTAAATTTTAGTGGTTAAACTATTGATTCCGCCACGCAAAGTAGGTTGTAAGAGCGTCGCCGTCGCGCGTCAGAATGTAGGTGCTCGAGCTGTTGTCCTTCATTTTGGCGGTGATTAAGACGTTTTTACCACAAGGTGTGGCGGTTATCGATTCTATCTCGTCTGCCGACAAATTCATCAGCATATTGAGAGTCTGTGCTATTTCGACTGGTGTTATATCGCACTGATTGTCAATGTATGACACAATGCTGGCCCGAACAATGGCAACCACGGCAATGGCTGCCGCGATGCCCGAAATCCATTTCAAGGCGGTTCGGAACCCGATAGTGTGACGGCGGCCTTCAACCAATCGGTCGAATTCCTGCTCACCTTTGTCGCTCAGGCATTTAAGCGCCGGATTGCTTGCCAGAATCAGTTGGGCGAAAGCCTCTTCATCGGCATCGGCGGTGTGGGTTGCGAAATACTCGGCCAAAGCCTTTTCATCGGCAACCGTTGTCTCGGCGTTCAAATAGCTTTCTATCAAAGCTTTGCGTTCAAATTTATTATCAATGTCAATCATAGCATTCGTTTTAACTGTTCCAACATCTGTTTGCGTGCAACCGAAATGGTTGTCTTGACACTTGCCTTGGGTTTGCCCGTCAGGGCGGAAATCTCATCGAGCGACAGACCGTCGTCGTTCCTCATTTTCAGCAACATCTGCTGCGATGGTGTCAGATTGCCCAAAATCTGCGTTTCGATTTTGGCCATATCCTCGTCGTCGGTCAAAGCCGAAGCCGACATGCCGCCGCCAAAATCGGCTCCGGCAATGGATTGCGTGACAATCCGGCGCTTGCGGTAATGATTCACACATGTGTTTTTGACAATTTTCACAGCCAGAGCCTCCGCATTGCGAATGGGGTAGCCGCTTTCCGACAATCGCCAAAGAGTTACAAGCGACTCCTGCACAATATCCTCAGCCTCAACTGGTTGACTGGTGGCATCGTTGAACTTGCCCGCCAGCATCAGCATCTTCTGCCTGATTCTCTCCGATAATCGTTCAAACTCTTGAAGTGTCATTTTTTTCCCATTTCTGTCTATAAGTGGCAGAAACGTGCCGAAAGTTAATCGGGAAATGCGATTTTTTTTGAGATTATTTTAATCGAAGATGATGCTATCCCGATTTTATTTCATGAAATCAGAAAATGCATCTTTTCCCCAAGTAACAACATTGGAGGCAGGGAAACAATCGGCGGCCCAGCCAACCGGCATGCCCTCGACTTCACAATAGATTGCTTTGATGTTGTCGCATCCCGAAAACGCTTTTTCGCCAATGGTTGTCACCGTCTTGGGTATGGCCACTGCTGTTATGTTCTTGTAACCATAGAAAGCATATTTTGCAATACCGGACACACTGTATTCCTGTCCATTGTTTTTTACCGTCGATGGAATTTTCAACATCGGGCCGCTGCCTATATAACGCTTTGCCGAAACCGTGCTGAGCGATGTCACGAAGTAAGCAATGCTATCGGCTATGAACGACACCTCCCAATGAATTGTGCCCTTGCCGCTGTTCCAGCTTTTCTTACTTTCGTCGCCGCTCCAACCTGTCGGCCGGCCCAAGCACTCGCAGTAGAATTCGATATTATTGTTGTTGAACGCATTGCCCCAAATTACTGTAACCGACTTCGGAATCAAGACAGTTGTAAGTTTATCGCACTCGCTAAAAGCATAACTGTCAATGTTTTTCACCGAGTTGGGGATGGTTATCGATTTCAACTCCGCACATCCAGCAAAAGCGTTTTTTCCGATGCTTTTTGCTGAATTCGAGATGGTTACGGCAGCCAGACTCGTACATCCCGAAAAGAGATTATCATCGATAGCTGTAACCATGTTGGGAATGACTATCGAAGTTAAAGCGGTACATCCCGAAAACGCCCCTTTGCCAATGCTCACAAGAGAATTGGACAATGTGACCGATGTGAGACCGATGCACCCTGTAAAAACACTCTTGCCAATGCTGGTAACCGAATTCGACATTGTTATGATTGACAGATTTTTACAGTTCGAGAATGCGCTGTTACCTATGTTTTTCACCGAATTAGGTATTGAAACCGATGTCAGGCTTGTGCAATCAGAGAAAGCATTGTCGCCAATGGCTGTAACCGAGTTTGGGATGGTGATTGAAGTCAGACTGGCGCAGCCATAAAAAGCATTGGTGCCGATGCTTGTGATTGAATTATCGATAGTTACACTCTGGCTGTTTCCGACATAAGCTGCAAGTTGAGTTTTTTCGGCATTGGCATAAACAAAATCCCCGTCCTGCCAAACGCCACATGTTTTTGCACCCCATGGTTTTCCAGACGCGCCACCCTGATAGCTCACACTTTTCAAACCACTGAACGCATTGCCTCCAATGTTTGTAACTGAGCGAGGAATGGATATCGACACCATCTCTTTGCAATCGGAAAACGCATAACTGCCAATGGTTGTAACCGAATTTGGGATGGTGATTGACGACAACTCGCTGCAACCCGAAAAAGCATTATTTCCAATGGTTGTTACTGCGTTTGGGAGGGTTACTGAAGTGAGGCTAATACAATTGGAAAAGGCATTCTTGCCAATGGTTGTAACCGTGTTTGGAATGGTAACCGAAGTCAAGCTTGCGCAGTCTGAAAAAACGCCATTGCCAATTGTTGTTACCAAACTGGGAATTACAATCGAGGTCAGACTTGTGCAGCCCGAAAATGCATTATCGCCGATTGTTGTGACCGATTCGGGGATGGTTATTGCCGCAATTTCAGTGCATCCATAAAAAGCCGACTTGCCAATGCTGGTTATTGTATTGGGCATGACGACCTCGCTAATATCGATATTATCGGCGAATGTGTTATCGCTGATGCCTGTAACCGTGTATGATACCCCCGAATACGACACCTTGGATGGAATGGTTACCGACTCTTTGTAGCCCAAAGTTTTCGCAAAGGAAACCGTATTGGCCGTAATTCGCTGATAGCCAAACTCGCCATCGACAAAAGAGTTCCAAAAGACCACCCCTTTCCGGTTGTTCCAGTGCGAGTTGCTGCTCAGATCCCAACCCATTGGCTTGCTCGCAGCCTCACAAAAGAAAAAGCAAACTTCGTTGTTGAAAGCTCCGTTCCCGATGGTTTTCACAGAGGCAGGAATTACGATATTTTTCAAATTGTTGCAATTGAAAAACGCCGCGACGCCGATACTTGTCACTGAATTGGGAATAGCCAGTTTGCGCAAGCCACTGCAACCCGTAAACGCATAATTTCCAATGCTTTTAACAGTATTGGGAATAATAACCGACGAAATCATATAACAATTCGAAAAGGCACTTTCGCCAATCCCCGTGACAATATAGCTCTTACCGTCTTTATCCACTTTTTCTGGAATAGTCACTTCGCCGATGTAGTTATTGGTCGGTTTTGTATTCCTCGCAACTTCAACCGTATAAGGCTCATTTTCGCTTGTAACAGTATAGCATATATCACCAACCATGAAAGTCTGAGCACCCGACTGCAATGTAACAGCCAAAACAAACAGCAGAAAAAGCAGCTTTCTCATATCTCGATTTCGGTATTATTAAATTGTCAAAACAGATTAAAACAGGACATTTTATATCGCGTTAGGACACACAAATATAAATGATTGTTCGCGGCGGCAGATATGAAGGATACTTAAATTTCGTTTTTTTGACAAAACGCTCTTTTATTGCTACAAGAAAAAATATTGTCACGACAACGAATTTCTTAGATAAAATCATGTCTGCCGTACAACTATAAAATATTTTCATTTTTCTTTGCGGCACAAAAAAAAACTACAAATCGTTATGATTAAACAACTTTCCGCACTAGCCATCTTTAGCGCTGTAGCAGTCGCATCTATGGCTCAAGACGCAACAAACGCAGAAATTTCGGAACCGAAATGGACCTACAAAATGAGCGGATTCATCGACCCGCAGTTCTGGATGGACACCCGAGAGGTGGTGAGCGCCCGCGAGGAGCAGATGCTCTTCTACCCCGCACCCAAAAAGCTTGACACCGACGGCAACGACATCAACGCTAAGCCGAGCAACAATGCACTTGCCATCACAGCGCGTATTGGGATGAAAATAGGCGCTCCCGACCTGCTCAATGCCAAGATCTCAGGCTATCTGGAAGGCGATTTCACCGGTGCCACAAATGACGGCATCAATATGTTGCGCCTGCGCCACGCCTATATAAATATGCGTTGGGAAAAGTCGAACCTGCTGCTGGGACAATACTGGCACCCGATGGTGGCTCACGAGGTGATGCCTGGCACACGCCCGCTCAATATGGGCATTCCGTTCCACCCCTACTCTCGCTACGTGCAGGCCCGCTACACACAATATTTAGGAGGTCTTGAGTTGAGCGAAATAGCATCGTTCCAGCTTGATAACAAAGCGGTTGGCCCCGATGGCGGCAGCACCGCATATCTTCGCAACAGTTGCATTCCCGAACTCAATGCACAACTCTGCTACCGCACCGACAATCTTTTGCTTGGCGCGATGTTCAACTATGTTCTGCTTCAGCCTCGCACATCGGTAACGGTTACAGATGCTTACAAAACCTACAAAACTGACACCAAAATCGGCTCGACTGCCGTTTCAGTTTTCGGAAAACTGAATGTCAGCGAGTTAAGCATACGATTCCAAGGAATCTATGGTGACAATCTGGTTGAACAAGGCTTGTTGGGCGGCTACATCGAGAGTGCGCTCAATAGCGATAACAAATACGAATACAGCAATTTAGGCACCACAACTTTATGGGTTGACCTGGGCCGCGCCAAAGGCGTCTGCCGTCCCGGACTGTTTGCCGGCTATGGCATGAACAACAATTTCGGTGACGAAGTTAACAATGATGCCACTGTTTACGGACGTGGATTCGACATTGAGTATGTTTGGCGTGTTCAGCCGCGTGTAGGTTTCTATCCGTCTGATTATCTGAACTTTTTTGCCGAAGTTGAGTACACCAACGCTGCCTACGGCAAGCGCGTCGACAATGGTGAAAAATACCACTACGAATCGGACTATAATGTTGGAAACTACCGCTTTATAGTGGCCGCCGTGCTCAATTTCTAACGCTTTCGCGATGAACAACAAGCTGAGTGCGACCGACAGGGCCAAGGTTGAGGAGTTGATAAAGATTCGTGAGCGCAACAACAACTACGCATGGATGCTCTGCGACTATCTCGACCAAAATCCGTGCTTGATAACCAAAGAGTTGATGGCGGAATCGAACCCTGGCGGAATACTGCCCGACGAGGCCATCTACACCGCGCTGCTAACTGGTTTCTGCGGCCTTAATCCAGAGGAGAATCCAGACGACCGCATTCTGCTCAACGACTATTTCCGCCGTTCGGTTGTCAAACTCAACGCCAAGGCATACGCCGAAGACCCGTACTACAAAAACATCCGCATTCCGAACGTCAAATTCGGGCGATGGGAACTGAAATACGAGCATTACAAAGCCTACGAAGCGTTTGTGTGCGATGAGATGATTCTCGACCCCGATTTCAAGGAGATTCAGCGCATTGGATTCTTCGACTGCGACTTCAGCTATCCTGCAGTAATGGAGGACGGTCACGAGTGGATGGCAATAAAGCCTAACGAGACAGCCACCATCACCTTTGCGGTCAATGCCGCCCACGGCAAAGTAGCCACATTCGGACTGGGAATGGGATACTATCCATATCTTGTTCATCTAAAGCCAAATGTAGAGAGCATAACCATTATTGAGCGCTCAGCCGAAGTGATTGAATTGTTTAAAACGCATATTCTACCGCAGTTCGATATGCCTGAAAAAGTGCGCATTGTGCAGTCAGACGCATTTGAATACGCCGAGAAGCAGATGCCCGCTGAAAAGTTCGACTATGCCTTTGCCGACACCTGGCGCGACGTCTCCGATGGTTTGTCGATGTACCTGAGAATGAAAAAATTAGAACACCTCAATCCTCACACTGAATTCTCATATTGGGTTGAGGAGTCACTGCTGTCGGGTTACCGTTGGCAGATGTTCGATACCATTATTGACAACGCCGCCTCATACGATGAAGTCTGTCGCTGCCTAAGCGACGAAGGTTTGCGCAAGTTTGCCGCGACAAGAATCAAGGTGGAGATGTAGCTTTAGATAAACTGTTGGAATACAGAATTTACATTCAGCAGTTTGAATGCCAGCTCTTATCTAAAACTTATGGTCGAAAATCACATCGTTTGAAGGCAGAATAAACGATTCAGGACTCACCCCTAATGACTCACATATTCGGGTGACCAAAAGATCAGAACGTTTGACGGTTCGCAAAAGCCATGTGAGCAGAATTTCATCGTGGTCAGTATCAGACAGTTGCCATGCAATATCAGAATGATGCAAACGCTCAATCAAATTGCTCAATATTATGGCAACACTTACCGAAATGTTAAAACTCTCAGTAAAACCAAACATCGGGATACGTAGAAATTCATCGGCATTATCAAGCACTTCTTTAGTAAGGCCTTGTTTTTCAGTGCCAAAAAAGAGTGCCACCTTGCCTTTACTCAAGTCGAAATCTGGCAGCGAAACGTCGTTGGTATGAGGCGTTGTGGCTACAATACGATAGCCCGCATTGCGCAAATCGGCAATTGCATCAGCCGTAACGCATTTACTATCAGGATATTTATGAACCGTAAGCCACTGGTCGGCACCCATTGCAATTTCGGGATTGACTCGATATTGGTTATAATGCTCAATTATGTTAACGTCCTGAATACCAAGACAATCACACGTGCGCAAAACAGCGCTTGCATTCTGCTGCTGGAAAATATTTTCGACAACTACGGTAATATAGCGCGTACGAAAACTTAAAACTTGTTCGAGAACAGCTAATCTTTCGGGCAGCAAGACATCTGATAATCCGGCAATTATCTTTTTCCGTATGTCTGATCGAGATTCCATTGCAACAAATGAAAGAAAAATCTGCCAATCGGCAAAAATCTTTCATTGCCGCACGTCCGCCGCACTTTCTACCGTCTGAGCAGTTTGCTCACATCGCTAACCAACTCAACCGATGCTTCAATCTCCTCTTTGCGAATTGCCACACTTTCAATGTTGAATCCCATAGGAATGTTTTTCTCACGACAGAAATCAACAATATCAGCGGCGGTACTGCGGCAAACATCAACCGACTGTCGGAGAATATTTTCGGAATGTATAAGGTCGTTGTGCAGCCAATGCGGGACATCAATTCCAAGCCAATCAAGAAATTCAAGCGATTTAACTGATCCACAAGGTGTTAGCGTAAAAATAATTGGCACAAGCGGTCGCTGAAGCTCAAGTGCGGTGTAATAGTAATCCGACAAAAAATCGAGAGCGTGATTGACGCTGTAAACACACTGCGACACAAAAAAACGGCAACCACTGTCAATTTTGCTAAATAGTCGCAGATGCTCATCGCCCTTTAGATGGTGCCGCTCTGGAATAGTCACTCCGCCAAGCACCATTTGTGTATTCTGCTCGTTTTTAATCCGATAGGCATCGCGCAGAGTAAGATTTTCGGTCTGTGATTTCGATGGCGACCCAACAAAAACCGACATATCGTTTTCGGCCGTACGCACCCAATCGGCAAACTCATCAGTCGAATACTTGCCAACGCTCTTGTAGATTATCTTTGGCAAATGCAAGTCGGACAAATATTTGCGACTATAGACATCAGGCTTCAAAGTCTCACTGAACGGGAATGGGCGCGGACTGCTGTTGCGTGATGACTCATCCTGCAAATCGTACAAAATGAGCGCATCGACGTTCAGACTGCGCACGCGAGCCATCTGCTTATCGGCAATCTCACGCACCCTCTCCTCGCCTGTTGTGGCTTTCGGGGGCGTGAGACCATAGAACAAGTATCCCGACTCGCAGCTTAAAATTCTCTGTTTCAGCGATATTGGCATTCTATATAGCTTAGAACGGAAGGTCGTCGACTGGAGCTATGTCACCGTTTTGAGCAGGCTGCGTTGTAGGAGCAGTCTGTGGAGCGGCAGAAGGTTGCGGTGCTGGAGCAGTTGCGGTGGCAGGCTGTCCTGGATTTGCCGCCTGAGCATTCTCGGCAGATTCAATTCTCCAAGCCGACAATGTGTTAAATACGCGCTGAGTTCCATCCTGCCCTGTCCAGCGACGGCCTTGAATATCGAAAGTAACCTTTACCATCTGGCCAACACTGAAATTGTCGAGCAGACCGACATTGTTATTCGACACTTGAAACAAAACATGGTCGTTCCACTGTGCGTTACGCGGATTTTCAACTTCAAGAACGAACTCCCTAACCGTGAAAGTCGCCGTGCGCTGAATGGCATCGCGAATTTCTTCTAATTTTCCAATTAATTCCATATCAATTATTTATATGTTTCGATTGTAGTCGGCCACACCTACGCTAAAAATCGGCGCCAGCCGTGTAAAATAATTGCTAAAAGTAAAAATTTTGTTCAAATTGCATTTGCATCGGCATATGCCTATTGATGCACTTTTAAACATTGTATAAACATGACTTTTGAAACCGAACGTTTGATTCTGCGGCCGTGGTGCGACGCTGACGCCGAAGCCCTTTATCATTATGCCTGCGATCCGCAGGTTGGCCCGATTGCCGGATGGCCACCACACACAAGTGCTGAGAACAGCCTCGAGATTATCCGCACAGTGCTCTCAAAGCCCGAAACATACGCCATTGTGCTGAAAACAACCAACGAGCCTATCGGTAGCATTGGGCTTATGCGCAATGGCGACGGCATTTATCCCATTGGCGAGACCGAACTTGAACTTGGCTTTTGGGTTGGCGTACCGCATTGGGGACACGGCTACGCTCCCGAAGCATCACACCGCTTGATTCAGTATGCCTTTGAGCAACTGAATGTTACTTGCATATGGTGCGGCTACTATGATGGCAACCTGAAATCGAAACGTGCGCAGGAGAAAATCGGATTCACCTATCACCACACACTCGAAAACGTTGAAGTTCCTCTTGTTAACGATATCCGCACGGCGCACATGAACATACTCACACGCAAAGATTGGGAGGAAAAACAATGATTATTAAATCGCTCGAACTTCAAAATCCCAAACCGACCAAAATTGCGCTTTGGATTCTGCAAATCAGCCTTTTAGCGGCAGCGTTATATTATGCGGTCTTCGCCGATTTGGAAAACAGCAATATGCCGCTATTCCGCCTTGTGGTTGCTTTGGGTTGGTTTTCGGGGCTGCTTTTTGTTTTCTCTGACAAGGGCTTGGCGAAAAAACATGCCGTAGCATCGGCCGCCGTTGCAGTTTTAGCGGCAATGGGTACCGGCTTTAGCCGATACGGCTTTCGGCCTGATACACTTGCACTTATATTGGTCGCTGGATTGCCATTTGCGGCAGTTTTCTGGCTTTCAAAAACATTTCTAATTCCATTCCGCACTATCTACACCATTGTGGCGGCAGTCACGGTGATATGTATCGAAATGGTTTTAAGCAATTGGAATTCAATACCTTGGGCATTCCATTTGGCTCTTGCAGTAGCAATATCGCTGGCATTCGTCTGGCTTATCAATCAAGAAAAGGCTTTCAAAGCATCGCTCTTTTTCCTGATAATCATGCTCACCAACGTTCCGTTTGCCCACTTAAACTGCATTCCAATAGCCATTTACGCAATATTGGCAATGGGCACAATCATGCTTCTTGACTCCTCGTGCCGAATCTGGAACAAACTCCTAAGGTGGATTATCGGTGCGGCGGTTATAACGGCTGTCACACTTGCTGTTTCGTACATTTTTCACGGAATATTGAATTGGTGAGTCCGCATACCAATATATAAACGATCCGATACCTCGGCACCAAAACATCGTTTTTACCCGATTTCACGCCTGTTGTTTACGAATTTTGTCGATTATGGCGCATTTTTCATAGAAATAAGACTGAAGAACGCGCTTTTTTTACGCTATATTTGTCCTTTGGCTGGAAGTACAGCAACAGCTATATTTTAACATAACTAAAAAAGTATCATGAAACACAAAACAACTCTGTTGGCAATTGGTCTGGCTGCCATAATTGGTGCGCAGGCCTACAATGCCAGTGCACAACCGCAGAATCAGAATCAGGCTGTGCCAAGTGGACCAAGCATCGACAACTACTTCACCCCATCGACAGCCGATGTGATGAAACCTGACGACCAGGGCTTTATCCGCCGCTGGCTGCTGCTTGACCCCATCAGCAAACCAAACCGCAGCAACACCGTCTTCACCGACAGCTACCTGCGCGAAGTCTTCGCAAAACAGTATTTCCCGAACCAACTGACCGTGCTGCCTAAAGACGGCGCAAAAATCAAGGTCGAGGTCGAGAAACAACCGCCAGTAAACCTTCAGGCCGGCCGACCAATGATGCCGCCCCCGGAGCAGAAGCCAATCATTGAAAAAGCTACTCTGCAATGGCACGCTTTCGACAGCAAACTCTACAATGTCAAGTTGTTCCGTTTTGCAACAGGCCTTAATCACGACCGCTACGGCGTTATCTTCTGGGCTGTTACTGTTATCAACTGCGAAGAGGACATGAATGTTCGTCTGGCTGTTGGTTCTAATTCAGCCTCAATGTGGTGGCTCGACGGCAAGGAAGTTCTGCTTCTTTCGGGCGACCGCCGTATGGTTGTCGATGACTGCGTTTCACCAATCATCAGCCTCAAAAAAGGCAAGAACATTTTGCGTGGCGCCGTTATCAACGGTCCGGGTATGAGCGACTTCTGCGTACGCTTCCTCACCCCCGACGGCAAACCTGTCACAAACTACACTATCAGCAACAAATAATTGTAAATCATAATCTGAACAAATATGAAATCAACAATAACATTAGGCGTTTGTGCCTTGGCACTTGCACTTGGAGCTAAAGATGCAAATGCGCAGATTGGCAAACCTTTCATCCACGACCCGTCGACAATTATGGAGTGCGACGGCAAATACTACACCTTCGGAACTGGTGGCGGCGGCCTTATTTCAGAGGACGGCTGGACCTGGGACGGTGGTGCTGAGCGCCCGGGCGGCGGTGCGGCTCCCGATGCTATCAAAATCGGTGACCGTTATCTGATTGCCTACAGCAAAACAGGTGGCGGTCTTGGCGGCGGCCACGCTGGTAAGGTTGTAACAATGTGGAACAAAACTCTCGATCCGAAATCGCCTGACTTCAAGTTCAGCGAGGAGATTGAGGTTGCATCGTCGGAATATGACGAGGATTGCGACGCAATCGACGCCGGTCTGCTTCTCGACCCGACCGATGGCCGTCTGTGGTTGTCGTACGGTACCTATTTCGGATTTATCCGTCTGGTGGAGCTTGACCCCAAAACCGGCAAACGCGTTGAAGGCAACGAGGCTATCAACATTGCTATCGACTGCGAGGCTTCTGCACTGATGTATAACAATGGCTGGTACTATCTGCTTGGTACTCACGGCACTTGCTGCGATGGTGCAAACTCAACTTACAACATTGTTGTAGGACGTTCGCGCAAAGTGACTGGTCCTTACGTGGACAATATGGGCCGCGACATGCTGCAAGGCGGTGGCCGTATGGTTATTGCCGCTCACGACCGCGTGATGGGTCCTGGCCACTTCGGACGCTTCATTGTTGAAGAAGGCGTTGAGAAGATGTCGTGCCACTTCGAGGCTGACCTCGACTTTGGCGGCCGCAGCACACTGGCTATCCGTCCGTTGCTTTGGAAGAACGATTGGCCGTATGCCGGCGACCTGCTGAAAGATGGCGTTTACGAGATTGAGTCGGAGCGTCGTGGTTACGCTCTTGAGCTGGCTGTTGACTTTGTTCGTATGCAGAACGCACGTATGCGCTTCTTCGGCCGCAACGACACCACTCCTATCAAACCTGTTGAGTCGCAGAAACTCGACGACGTTAAAGCCACTTGGCCGGAAGGCGATGTTGCTGTTCGCGCAGGCGACTATATGACCCGTCCGCACCAGAAATGGAGCATTGTGGCTCTTACAGAGAAAGAAGGCTTCTTGGGCGGTTCATACTGCAAGATTGTGATTGAGGGCACCAACCGCGCTCTTACCGCAGCTCCAAACTACGAGGTAATTGCATCGGAATACACTGGCGCTGAAACTCAACAATGGCGCATCGAGCAGCTGACCGACGGAACTTACCGTCTGATGCCGAAACAGGCTCCGGGCGTTGAAGGCGAAGTTGTGCTTGTATCGACTGGCGACAGCACCGTTGGCCTTGGCAAGTTCGATATGAAGAGCGACAACTCGAAATGGAACCTGAAGAACCATTGATTTAGTTGCTCAACAATAGGAATAAGGCTGCTCCACAAGGGGCGGCCTTTTTTATTACACCAACGCAAACACTGATGCTGATTGCTGCGGACACTGACGATAAGTAACGGGCAAAAAAAAGCACCCTTTCGGGTGCTTCACACACAAATTATGAAAACTTACTTAAACAAGTTTCAAATCTTTAAGAGCCGATACATTGCCACGAACTGACTCAGCGCTGGCTTTGAATTTGGCTTTCTCGTCGGCGTTCAGGTCAAGCTCGACAATCTTCTCGATACCGTTCTTGCCCAAAATTACCGGAACACCAATGCAAATGTCAGACTCGCCATATTCGCCCTCGAGCAGAACTGAGCAAGGAATCATCTTCTTCTGGTCGTGAATGATAGACTCGACAACGTATGCTCCGGCTGCACCAAAAGCGACTTGCGCCGCTATGCCGTCACCGACATTGCTGGCCGTGGATTGCAGTTCACATCGACGAAGCTTTTCTCGGCATCGGCTCTGCCATACACAATGGAGAACGTTTGCCCAACAAAGGAGAAGCGCCAGTATCACTCAACCGACCTGAAAGCCGAGCACTTGACGGCCGTATGCATCGATGGCGCGCAAATGGGCCTGGCCTGCGTGAACTCGTGGGGCGCTTGGCCGCTGCCGCAGTACTGTCTGCCTTTCGGACCGTACGAGTTTGAGTTTGTGATTACGCCAGTGAAGTGAGAGGAGAATTGTTTGCTGCCTGATTATCAGACACTAATACATCATTCCGAACAACCAAAGCGGGATGCGGTTTGTGCGGCCGATTTCGACATTGTCGAGTGCCAAATAACTGTTTCCCACATCTTTAATCTGATCAAAACTTTTGCCTTTGCCTCCAACTTCGAACGTGTATTTCATATCAACAAGAAAATCGCCCGCCGAAGGATACCTGACATCGTGGTTTTGCGAGAGCTGATTCATAAAAAAACGTCTCCCGCAAAGTTCCAGTGTCGATTTGATAAGATATTTGGAAACACTATTTTCTTCGTAAAAAAATGTTTGGAAACATTTTTTTACGACTCAATTGCTCTTCAAATGGTGAAAATGCACTACTGATTAGGGTTGTCAAAAAGATTAATTAACAACCCTGATTCCCTTTAAAGAAAACGGTATCTTTACGCAATAAACTTTGAACTATTGAAATTATGGGAACAAAAGAATTTGAAAAAAGAAAATGGAGTTTCGCTCATATTTGTGCTTATCTATCTTTAGCAATTTCCCTCACAATGTTGGTTTTATGGTGTTGTAATGTTGGCGGATTTGAAGTAGTTAGTCTGGATTCTTTTGTGGGAGTTATAGTTACACTTCTTGCAATTATTGTAGCTGTTGCTATTGGTTATCAGATTTATAATGGTATTGGGTTAAATGCAAAATTGGAAGAATTAGACGTTATAAAAGAAAAACTAATAGCGCAAGAGAAAAATATAACGCAAAAAGATTGTAAATCAAGATATTTAATATCCGTTAGTTTAGCCGAAATAGAGTTTAATAAGAGAGAATATATAACAGCATTTAGTTATTTAATGGCATCTTTAGAATTTACAATGGAATTAGACACTCCGACAAATGTTGAGAATGTATTTCAAAGAATGATTTTTTCAATTTCCAAAATGCCATCTGGCACTCTGTGCCCAAGTGAAACTATGAAAGCCATTCAAGATTCTGATAAAGGAATAAAAAGTTCACATTGTTATAGTATAATAAAAATTCAATATGAAAAAATATATAAAGACTTTATTTCTAAAATAGTTAATGAAGACAAAAACGAATAATAATGTAGTTATAGTCATCAATTAACATTTTTTCAAAAAGGAGAAGTGGTCTATGTTTTTACAAATTTGTTATTTGTAAATATATCAGCGGTCTCTACGTGCACCAATGTCTATTGCAGCTTTTATAAACCAAGTATTTAAGTCATCATAACTCTTATACTCCGAATAATAGGTCTGTTTTGTGTATTCGCGAGACTCACTTGAAAAGCCAAACGAAAAAGATAAGTGATAGTATCTATAGCCCAATGATAAGGCGTAATAAAAATCACTATCAATTCCAAATCCAAATTGAGCGTCAGCACACCAAGTCTGTTCTTCTGGGAAAAAATCCCAACGCGCATATAAAAATAATGGTATGGTCATATATTGGAAAGAACTTGCTGTTGTATTTTCTTCAGTTGATTCCTGCCCATCATAATAATTAATACCTACTCCCAATCCAAGATTAATAGCAGGAAGGAATTGGTATCCCAAAATTGTACTTGCTTTTGATTGCAGGTATGAAGACGAATTACTACTAAAGCTTAATCCATTCCCTGCTTCCACAAACCATCGTAAGCCTTTATATGGATAATCCAATTTGCTGTAATATCGATAGTTTCTACGCTCCTCTCGCCTATCTCTGCGCTCCTCTCGTCTGTCTTCGCGGTTCTCTTTCTTCTGGTCTCTTGCCATAGTCAAGTCTTTTTTTATGTGTTTCGTTTCCCCGCCTTTAATTTTCACACTTTCAACAACATCATAATAACCATTATGTGATATTTTTATCAAATGCGTTCCCACAGTTACTTCATATATATGCCCTGTGTAACCAACATATTTATCGTCTATATAAACCGATGAGTAAGCGACATTTGAGCTGACGAAAAGACTTCCCGTAGTAATTTTCTTTAATTCACCCGACAAATTAGTGTTGCAATTCTCGGTTATGGTTACTGTTTGAGTTTGCTCCACATATTTGTCTTTAGCAATTCTTATACTATGCCAACCAGATTCCAAATATATTTTTGCTGGCGTTCTATCTGTTTGCTTTCCATCAACATATATTGTTGCTCCATCAGGCTTATAATTAACATTCACATATCCGTGCGAGCGTTCAAGGCTGATTTCCAACTTCGTTTTTTCACTTTTGCTTATTGACAACGTCCCTTCCTTAGTAACGTAATTATCGCATATGACTTTGTAAGAATGAGTTCCTATTTTTAGGAATGGTGTTATATCCTTATCAATTATATCGCCGTCGATATAAACGGTTGCATTGGTAGGCAGGACACTAACAATAAGGTAATTACCATCTTGAACAATTTTCCCCGTTGTAAGTTTCAGCTCATAAGTCGTTAGTTTTTCAATCTTTTCGGGATAGGCATATTGCCGAAGTACACCTAAATCATTGTGCTTTACTGTTAAATGTTTGGAGCCCCACGGCACATAAACATAGTATTCTCCAGTTTTGTGCTCTGTTTTGACTATACCATTGCCATCACCTTCAAATTTAAACTCATTGCCTTCTACGACAACTTTTATGAGTGCGCACGGGTCTCCATTTTGGTCGTTTACTCGTAATGTTCGCGCGGTCAAATCGTTTTCCATTTTTTGAAATGACACAACGGTTATATTTTGTGCATAACTCTGAACAAATAATAGCAACAACCATAAAACAAATGACACCTTTCTTATGTTCAGTATTTTATAGTTCATCAAGTCAAAAGTAGAAAAAATATACGTTGGTTACTAAGGTTATTGGTGATGGAAAATTGGTGCGACACAATTAAAAAATATTTCTATTTTATGATTTCCATTTTATGATTTCCATTTTATGGAAAAAGTGTATATTTACGGCGTATATTAAAAGCTAATGTTATGGCAAAAAATAGCTTAAACATTGAAAATCCGTTCATTACAACGGGATACGTTAATGATGAATATTTCTGCGACCGCGAAAAAGAGACCGCTGACATCATCCGCCTACTGACAAATGGCAACAATGTGGCTCTGATTTCGCCTCGCAGATTCGGCAAAACCGACCTTCTGCGCCACTGTTTCGCACAAAAGCAAATAGCCGACAACTACCATACATTTATCGTTGATATATACTCGACGAAATCGGTTTCGGAAATGGTGGGCAAGTTGGGCAGTGTTATTTTGGAAACACTGAAACCCAAAGGCCGTAAGGCGTGGGAAGCATTTTTACAGATGTTGGTTTCGGTACGGTCGGCTGTGAGTTTCGATGCCAACGGAATGCCATCGTGGACAATGAGCGTAGGCGACATTGAAACTCCCGAAACAACGCTAAATGAGATATTCGCTTATCTGCAAAATGCTGATAAGCCGTGCATTGTGGCCATCGACGAGTTCCAACAAATAACCAAATACGCCGATGCGAACATTGAGGCTGCGTTGCGCACTCATATTCAATATTGCAGCAATGCGAAATTTGTTTTTTCGGGTTCGCGGCAACATTTGATGGGGGCAATGTTCACTTCGCCAGCCAGGCCATTCTATCAAAGCGTTACGGTGTATGGGCTGAAGCGTATTCCCGTTGAAAAATACGTTGATTTCTGCCAGCGCTTGTTCGCAAAACACGGCAAACAAGTTGAAAAAGAGACTGTTGAGCAACTTTATGAGCGTTTCGACGGTGTTACATATTACATTCAGCGCGTGATGAACGAACTTTTTGCGCGAACCGCCAACGGCGCAGTTTGCAAGGTTGACGACATTGAGCCTGCCATTCAAGAAATCATCAATATATCGTCACCCATATACGAAGATTTGCTCTACCAACTACCTGAAAAACAAAGCCGTGTGCTTGTGGCCATCGGCAAAGAAGGCAGTGCTGGCAATGTTACATCGGGGGCTTTTGTCAAACGGCACGGGCTGTTGTCGCCAAATTCGGTCAAGGCGGCAATTCCTGCGATGATTGACAAGGGTTTGCTGACAATCGACGGCGGCAAATATCAAGTTTACGATAAGTTTTTCTGCCAATGGTTAGTGCAAAACGCATAACGCACTTACTATCCTCATAGGCATAAAAAAAGCACCCTCATCGGGTGCTTTTCTCTATCTGAACTTATCGATTAAACAAGTTTCAAATCTTTCAGTGCATTCACGTTGCCGCGAACTGATTCTGCGCTGGCTTTGAATTTGGCTTTCTCGTCGGCATTCAGGTCGAGTTCAACAATCTTCTCGATACCGTTCTTGCCAAGGATTACAGGAACGCCAATGCAGAGGTCAGACTCGCCGTATTCGCCCTCGAGCAGAACAGAGCAAGGAATCATCTTCTTCTGGTCGTGGATGATAGACTCAACAACAAATGCTCCAGCAGCACCTGGTGCGTACCAAGCTGAAGTTCCGAGCAGACCGGTCAGAGTTGCGCCGCCCACCATTGTCGATTTAACAACCTCGTCGAGTTTCTCTGCGCTCAAGAAGTTGGTTACAGGCATACCTTTGTAAGTTGCGAAACGTGCCATCGGGATCATTGTGGTGTCACCGTGACCGCCGATTACAAAGCCTTCAACCTCGTTGGCGTTGCAGCCAAGAGCCTGCGACAAGAAATATTTGAAGCGTGAGCTGTCCAAAGCGCCACCCATACCAATTACACGGTTTTTCGGCAGTTTGAGAGCCTTAAGTGCAAGGTAGGTCATTGTGTCCATCGGGTTCGAGATGCAGACGATGATGGCGTTTGGTGAATACTTCAGAAGATTCTCGGCAACGCCCTTAACAATACCTGCGTTAACGCCAAGAAGTTCCTCACGGGTCATACCCGGCTTACGTGGAATACCCGAAGTGATTACGCAAACATCAGAATTGGCTGTTTTGGCGTAATCGTTAGTGCAGCCAACCAGACGGGTGTCGAAACCCAGCAGCTGGGCTGTCTGCATCATATCCATTGCCTTGCCTTCCGAAATGCCCTCTTTAATGTCGAGCATTACAACCTCGTCGGCTACCTCATTGAATGCAAGCACATTGGCGCATGTTGCACCTACATTGCCTGCTCCTACTACTGTTACTTTACTCATAACTATATTTTTTTAAGAATGTCCAATTTTTGCCTCCTCAAAAAGGCTCACAAATATAATAATTGTGTGTTATGAATAGCTAAATATTTTTAATGAACACCGATGACTCGGATTTTGCGGCCAAACAGCGTTTTTGCGGCAATTTTTCTCGGTTCAAACCGATTTTTGAGGATTAAATCTGAACAAGACGAAGCCATCATCGCTCAAGCACATGTTATATATGGCGCTCACGGCCTCTTGTATCGCGAAAGCGAAAAAAATACACTTTTCTTAAAATTCCTCTTGCACATATCATTTTTCAATTTACTTTTGTACTGTTATATCACACTATAACAGTATAACGGATGAGCAAACAAAACAGACATTAATAATGGTGCAGACGCAAAAAAATAGAATTCAAAATAGTACGGACGCGATTAATCGCGTCCCTGCAAATCAATCTAAACTTCTAAACTTTTAACCTTCTAAACCTTTAAAGCAATGATACACGTAAAAGACCTGAACTTCTCTTATTCGAAGAAGAAAACCGTGTTCAACGGTATGAACCTCGACATCGACGGTGGCGGCATTGTAGGCATTCTTGGCCCTAACGGTGCTGGCAAAACCACTCTTCTGAAACTCTTGACCGGCCTGATGTTCCCAAAGCAGGGCACAATCAAGGTGCTGAGCGACACTCCAGGCGACCGTCTGCCGCGTTTTCTTGAGGAAATCTACTATGTGCCCGACGAGTTTATGATTCCAGCTATGAAAGGCTCGCGTTTCGCTGAACTCTACAAGCCGTTCTATCCGCGTTTCGACGAGGATCGTTTCAACAACCTGCTTACCGATTTTGAGGTTGACGGCAGCGAGAAACTGAATAAGATGTCACTTGGCCAAAAAAAGAAATTTATGGTGGCCTTTGCCCTGTCGACCAACTGCCGCCTGCTTGTGTTCGACGAGCCGACAAACGGAATGGATATTCCTGCAAAGACTGTTTTCCGCAAGGTTACGGCAAGCTGTCTGAACGACAATCAGTTGATGCTAATCTCGACGCACCAGGTTGCCGACATCAGCCGACTGATTGACCGCGTGGTGATTGTGGACAAAGGCGAAATCCTGCTCAACGACACCACTTGGGACATCTGCCAGAAGTATGCATTTGTGACAACCGGCAAACCCGAAGGCGCACTTTACGCCGAAGAGGCACCGGGCGGCTTCCGCGCTGTGGTTCCGGCAAATGGCGAGCAAACCGAAATCGACCTCGAACTGCTGTTTAATGCACGGAAGAATCTGAAATAAAAGTTGAGTCGCTTCGCTGTTGAGATGTTGAGACGCTTCGCTGTTTAGATATTGGGCGACCATATTCTCTTAAACCTATAAACCTTTCAACACTAAACACTTACCACTAAACATTTAAAACAATGAACCAAACATTCGACATAAAACGATTCGGATTGTGCCTGAAATACAGGCTTTTCGACCCGATGATGACACGCTACGCAGCTATTGCTTTGTTTATGGCCATTTTCACTGCGATTGTGATGGCCTCAACCGGCAACCCCAACGCCCCAATAGGATTTACTACCGGAATGGTTGGCGGTATGACAATGTTTTTAAGTCTAACCGTGGTAATGAACAAACACATTGAAACGTTGCTACCCGCGCAGCCCGCCGAGAAATTCTTGAGCTTTGCGATTACCTCTCTGCTTGGTGCGGCCACTCTGCTTGCCATTAGCGGTTTGACTATGGTTTTGGCAGGCATAATCCTTTTTGGCGGCTCATACGTCATCCCCGACAAAATGTATTTGCCTTGGACGTTTTTGGCCATTTTCGTAGGAATGCCCATTCCTGCTCTCATTGGCAACTTAATATCTGTCGACAGCAATGTGATGCCGTTTTTAGCCGCATTGTCGATGTTTGTCCTTTTCATACCACTCCTTTCCCATAATATTATATTGATGATAATCTTGCCAATAGCTGGCATTACGCTATGGATTGCGGCATACGTGGTATACAAACGCCGACAGGTAAAAAATGGTTAAACCACGTAGAGATGTCATATTGTGGCGTCTCTACAAAAAAAAACATTTTATTATGAATCAAACATTTAACATAAAAAGATTTGGCCGATACACGCGGTTCATTCTGTTGCTGAACCGATGGTATTACGGTGTTATGCTGGTGTTTTTCGCAATTCCGGCAACAGTGCTGTCGCTTTGTGGATTAGGGCCGGATGGGGCACGATACCTGGTCGGCGGACTTATTGCAGCGGCAACGTGCTGCTTGAGCATTCTGCCAAATATCGAATTATCAAAGTTTGGCGGAATGGCACGGCAGATTGCAATCCCCGCTTCGTGGCTTGAAAAACTGATTGTTGAGATAATAGCTCGTTTTTGGGTGCTGGCCGTTCCGTTCGGCATTCACGCTATTGCTTACGCCTTCGGTTTCAATGGCATTAGTTCGATAACAGCCGATGGATTTTCTCTCGCAAGCATTGCTATGATTTTAATATGGGCAACTTTATTTTTTTTCATATGGAGCTTTGAAAAAGGGAAGAATGGCAACACTTTGACTGGTCAAAAAATGGTGTCAACCAATCTGATACTTGCCATTGTAATGAGTTTTCAAGGTGGCAATTTGATAACTATCGCAAGTCACAACTCACCAACAACAACCTACATATTGCTGTTGATAAGCGCCGTATCGTTTTTGGCCGCCATTATCCTTTATCGCAGAAAAAGAATAAAATAACTATGAACCAAACCTTTAACATAAAACGTTTTTGCCGCTATGCGAGGTTTACTCTGTCGATGAACCGATGGTATTATGGCATTTTGTTTGTGGCTTGCGTTCTACCGGCTTCGCTATTGCCATTCTACGGATTGGAGCCCAATTTGGCGCGTTACAGTAACTTTTTGGTTATAATTCCATTGTTTTTATTGAGCATTCTGCCAACCATTGAATGGTCGAAGAAAAGCGGATTTTCGCGGCTGGTTGAAATACCTGCTTCGTGGCTCGAGAAACTGATTGTGGAAGTTGCCGTTAGGTTTTCGCCGTTGGCCATTTCGCTTGCCGTTCGTGCCATTGGTACTGATAATCTGGCATTTGCCGGTGGTTTTCCGCCCACAACCATTCTTATGATGTTGATAGTAACAACCTACGTGTTTTTCGACCACAGTTTCGACAGAGGAAAAATGCAGGATTTTTACGGAATAGAATTTGGTGCGACAACTCCGATTGCATTGGGCGGATTCTTGGTTTGCGGCTTTACCTCAATGCAGCAACCAACCCAAATATCACCCATAGAGATTTGTGTGTGGCTACTGATTTGCGCGGCATTGTTTGCTGGTGCTGCAATTCTATATCCTAAACGTCAACGAAAAGATGATTTTAACTATGAATCAGATATTTAGCATAAGGCGCTTTGCCAATTACGAAAAGTTATGATGGAGTTTAAAGAACAAAAGGGCATTTTTCAGCAGATTGCCGACCGCATAGCCGACCGCATTTTGCAGGGCGAGCTGGTGGCGGGCGACAAACTCGATTCGGTGCGCGAGCTGGCGGCAAAAATCGGCGTCAACCAAAACACCATTATGCGCACCTATTCCGAGATGATGCGCGATGGCATTATCAGCAACCAGCGCGGCATTGGTTTCTTTGTAGCGCCCGAGGCGAAAGACATAATTCTTGCCCAACGCCGTAACGAATTCGTCAACAACGATTTGCCCCACATTGCCCGTCAGGCGCGGCTGCTCGGCATTTCTGCAGAAGAGATTCTGAAAAAAATTGAAAGTTGAAAATTGAAAATGAACAATTAAAAAAAATTCTAACCATTAAACTTTAAACATTAAACACTAAACATTAACATTTAAACTATCTAAAAATGAAAAAGTTAGCATTATTACTAATGGTGACCGCAATGTCGGTCACAAGTGTGAGCGCACAACTTGGTGGCTCAAAGTCGAGTCAGCTTTTCTCAAATGCTTCATTGCCTGCCGACGCACGCTACGAGTTGAAATCGGGCATTGTCAAGTTCAATGCCACATCGCAAGGCAATCAAGTCACCGTCACACAGTATTTCGATGATTATGGCAAAAAAGAGGCGGCGCTCACTGAAACCGGAACGGCGCTCGTTAAAACCGAAATCAAAACAATTCAGTTCGGCGACACCGTCTATCAAATCAATATGGTCATGAAAATGGGTCAGAAAACAATTTTGCCCGAAAAGCCCGTCAACTACCTGCAACTCACATCGGCGGTTAGAGAGAAATACAAAGTTCAGGAATTGGGCGAGGAAACCGTGGCTGGGAAATCTTGCAAAAAGTACGCATTAGAGGTAACTCAAATGGGACAAACCGTGAAAACCGAAGTTTGCGTGTGGAAGGGCCTTGTGTTGAAATCGGTTTTAAAGTTAGGCGATGTTGAGATTATGACACAAACTGCCACCGAAGTCCAGGAAAATGCAGAAATCGACCCGAAAGAGTTCGAGATTCCCGAAGGTGTTTCGTTCATGTAAGGGCAGATTGCTGAAACCTAACTAACTCCAATATAAATCAATGGTCTGGAGGGCTGAGTTTTGGATTCGGCTTTCCAGACCTGTTTTTTTAGGAGAAATGTGTTAGTATTTTTTGCACGACACTATTCCTGCAAATCCCTTCTCAAAATTCCTAAATCGTAAATTCTAAATCCTAAATAAAATTTACATTTGCACTACGAAAAACCGTAGCAGATGGCTGACGTAACTTTCTCACAAACGGGTACTATTGAGCATATTGGCGACGATGCCATCACCGTGCGCATCGACTGCAACTCAGCCTGTAGCGCCTGCCACTCGAAAGATGTCTGCCTGTCGACCGACAAAGCCGTGAAACATATTACCATCGAACCCGACGGGCGCGTTTATGCCGTTGGGCAGCAGGTCAAAGTCTACGGACAGCGGCAGTTGGCCTTCAAAGCGCTGTTCTGGGGCTATCTGGCGCCGCTGATTCTGGTTGTGGCCGTACTTGCGGGACTGATTCTGGCGGGATTTTCGGAAGCCGTAGCCGGCGTGGCCGCACTTTTGTCGCTTCTACCCTACTATTTGGTGCTATTTTTGCTACGCGACAAGTTCAAACGGACGTTTGTTTTTAAAATTCAGAATTGAGAATTTAGAATTCAGAATAAAATGGATATGGGTTTAATGGTGAACGGGTTTAACAGATTGAAAATGTTTACGTTTTCTATTTTCGACTACGTTCTTATGCCTTATGCCTTTTTAACTTTTACCTTTGCATCAACAGACGCGGCACGCCACGTCTCTACTATGAACTTCTATAACTTAACTTAAAATAATATGGAAATTGTTTTGTACAGTGTGATTGCTTTGGGCTTGCTGGGACTGGTGCTGGCCGCCGTCCTGTATGTTGTGGCCCAAAAGTTCAAGGTACAAGAAGACCCACGCATCGACGAGATTGTCGCCTTGCTGCCCGGTGCCAACTGCGGCGGCTGCGGCTACCCTGGATGCCGCGGTCTGGCAAGTGCCTTTGTGTCGGCTACCGACATTTCGGGACTGAAATGCCCCGCTTCGTCGGCAGAGACAATGAAGAAGATTGGCGCAATCCTTGGTCAGGAAGTGGTTGAGAGTGAGCCGAAAATTGCAGTGGTTCGCTGCAACGGCTCGTGCCAAAACCGCCCGAAGGTGAACCGCTACGACGGCGCCCAATCGTGCGCCTTTGCCGCCACCCTGTCGGCTGGCGACACCAACTGCAGTTTCGGCTGCCTTGGTCACGGCGACTGCGTTGCGGCCTGCCGCTTCGACGCCATCAGCATCAACCCCGAAACGGGTCTGCCTGTGGTCGACGACAGCAAGTGTGTGGCCTGCGGTGCGTGCGTCAAGGCGTGCCCGAAGGGAATCATCGAACTGCGTAACCGCGGCAAGAAGGACCGCCGCCTGTTTGTGTCGTGCGTGAACAAAGACAAGGGCGCTGTGGCCCGCAAAGCCTGCACGGCAGCCTGCATCGGCTGCGGCAAGTGCGCCAAGGTGTGCGCGTTTGAGGCCATCACGGTTGAGAACAATGTGGCTTACATCGACTTTGAAAAGTGCAAAATGTGCCGCAAGTGCGCAGCCGAATGCCCGACGGGTGCCATCCACGAAGTGAACTTCCCGCCCCGCCCGCCAAAGGCCGAGGCCGCCGAAGAGAAACCTGTACAAACTAACGCATAAAGTCATCTGCTTATGTTCAAGACATTTAAAATAGGCGGTGTGCATCCTGAAGCCAACAAACTATCAGCCGCCAAAGCAATAGTAGATGCACAATTGCCGAAAGTGGCCATCATACCACTGGCGCAGCATATTGGCGCACCCGCCAACGCCGTTGTTCAGAAAGGCGACAAGGTGAAAGTGGGTCAGCTGATTGGCGAGGCCAAC
>JAGCFC010000092.1 GCA_017650325.1 Salinivirgaceae bacterium
CGCGACAGCAAATTATTGGTATTCAACAATTAACCTTCAAGTTTCACTTTCGTGAGAACACGTTTGGTGTAAAGCGGGAATTCGGCGTTCAAAATCCAGTTGTAGTAGCCGGGGTCTTTTTTGAATACATCCTTGACTGACTGATTTTTATACTTTCCAAAGTTGAACACCATCTCGTTTTTGTCGTTGTAAACCAGATGTCCGGCAAAATCGGCGTTGCGCTTGTGCGACGAAAACTCCGACAATGCATCAATATCGTTCACAATTGGGGTCGAAACCTTGCCCGTACTGTCCTTATACTCAACACCTTGATAGTGGTCGAGTTGCGCCAGAAGCACATCGTAAGTGGCGCGAGTGTCGGCGGCGGCACCGTGGGCTCCTTCCAACTCCTTGTGGCAGTAGAACTTATAAGCTGCACTCAAAGTGCGCTGTTCCATCTTGTGGAAGATAACCTGCACATCGATGAAGCGGCAGCGTGTGAAATCGAAATCGACACCGGCGCGCTCGAACTCCTCCGCCAGCAGCGGAATGTCGAACTTGTTGCTATTGAATCCGGCCAGGTCGCTACCTTCCAGAATCTGCGCAAACTGCCGTCCGAACTGCTTGAAAGTTGGCTTGTCGCGAACATCGTCATCGGTAATGTGATGCACGGCGGTAGCCTCCTCCGGAATGTGCATCTCGGGATTGATGCGGTAAGCCTTCTGCTCTTCGCGGCCATCGGGGAAAACCTTCAGGTACGATATTTCGACAATACGGTCGGTAACAATGTTAATGCCGGTGGTCTCCAAATCGAAGAACACAATCGGGCGCTTCAGCGATAATTTCATAATTTCTTGATAAAGGTTGATGCGGAACTATCCGCAAACCAACAATTTACAACGATGCCAGAATTTCTTTCACTTTTTGTGCAATGACACGGCTCTCGGCCTTGCCGCTCAACTGCTTGTTTGCGGTGCCCATCACCTTGCCCATATCCTGCGGACCTTTGGCACCAACGGCCTCAACAATCTTGCGAACTTCGGCTTCAATCTCGGCCTCGCTCATCTGTGCAGGCAGATATTGCGAGATAACTTCTGCTTGGAACATCTCGCTGTCGGCCAATTCGTTACGGCCACCATTACGATAGAGTTCAGCCGATTCCTTACGCTGTTTAACAAGTTTTTGGATAACTTTCAGCTCGGTGTCTTCCGACAATGTTTCAGCAGCGCCTTTTTCGGTTTTTGCCAACAGGAATGCGGCCTTGATGGCTCTCAAAGCCTCGAGTTTCTCTTTTTCTTTAGCCAGCATAGCGGCTTTTATGTCGTTTTCGACTTTCTCATATAAGCTCATAGCAAAATATTTTATTAGTTAATAATTGTAAAATTCGTAAAAAATTCCGTTTTCATCACCAACCGTCACATAATTTAATGTTTCTATAAATATCGAACTGTTGAAGATACGTTTATTCAGATGCTCTTTTAGCCCGTTCCCAATTCACGCTCTGCTTGTCGCGGCAGAAACGCCAAAAACCTATCCACATGGCTTTGTTGGCCAGATAGAAGTAGTATGGAATGTAAATCCAACTCACACTTAATTTCTTGTTTTGCAATGCAAAGCCAAAAAACACAAAAGTGTAGAACAAGGCTTGCAGAATCAGCATTATCGTATATATATTACTGATACTGAAACCGTTGAGTACGCACAATCCAATATTGACCGGAATTAAGAGCACCATGGCCAACGGCACGGCTATCCAACGCACCACTTTGTGCGATACATATTGGAACGATAGCATTGGATGGCGGAAAAAGTTGAACAATCCGCCCAAACGCAGCATGGTTTGAATACTTCCGGCGGCAATCCGCACTTTCCGTTTCATCTCCTCGCCTATGTTTGCCGAAGGCCGCTCAATGGCACATGCGCGTGGCGAATAACCTATCTTGTAGCCTGTCAATGCAATACGCAGCGAAATCTCAAAATCATCGAGCAGCGTGTTGTCGCTTATAGGCTGATACAGACTGCGACGCATGGCAAACAATTCGCCAGCCGCTCCAATAGCCGAACCAGCTATGGCGTCGTTATGCTTAATCCACGACTCGTAACGCCAATACACACCCTCACCCGACGATGCCGCATTTTCACGACTGTCGCGACTGATACGCTTCTCTCCCGCCACACAGCCAACTGCCGGATTCTCAAACAGCCTAACCATCTCTTTCACGCTTTCGGCTGATAGCATGGTGTTGGCATCGGTAAAGACAACAATCTCAGTATCAACAAATTGCAAACCGCGTTTCATAGCATGAACCTTGCCTCGGCGTTCAGGTTCAAACAGAACTTTCACATCGGTATATTTGGCAAGAAGGTTGTTTGTATTGTCATCCGAACCATCGGTAACCCACATAATATGCAGTTTGTCAGATGGATAGTCGATCGCATGAGTGTTCTTGATTTTCTCGTCAACAAACTGCTCTTCGTTGAAAGCCGTTACAAAAAGTGTTACGTGCGGAAGTTCGGCAGGCAACTGCGGTTGCTCCTTTCCTCGCTTCAATCTTGCTATGACGGCAATCAGCAACGGATAGGCAACGTATGTATAGACGACCGTACCCACCAGAACCCAGAACAGTATTATCAACGCTGTAACCATTGCTTGTAAAATTGATTCAGTCCTCTGATAATCATGCGGTTATTGAAATTGGCATTTGTGAAAGAGTATGCCTCTTCCGCCACATTCCGAGCATACTCAGCATCACCGATAGCTTTATCTACCAACTGTTTAAGTTCGTCAGGCGTTGTACCTATCAAAATCTGACGGCCATTTTCGGCATCGATACCTTCGGCTCCAACAGGAGTGGTCACTACACAGCGAGAGTGCGCCATTGCTTCAATTATCTTAATCCGCATTCCACTTCCCGACAAAAGCGGAACCACCATAATATTGTGTCGTTCAATAAATTCCTGCGCACTAGCAACCTGTCCGTCGAACACCACTGGATATTTTGCCAACTCGTTGGCAAAGCTTCTTGGAGCATTGCGTCCGGCAATGTGAAACTCCCAGTCGGGGTGCATACACTGAATGTCGGTCCAGACGTTGCGCACGAACCACAATACAGCCTCCTGGTTTGGCTCCCAGTCGAGAGCTCCTATATAGAATAGAGACTTGCCGACAGCCGGTTCCTTATATGGCGCAAACTTCTGCGGCTCTATGCCTGTTGGAGCCACATAGGTGTTCTGACTGTTGAACGGCAATTTCTCGGCATCGTTCTTGGTTATCGGCACAAGCAAATCTATCTGTTTGAGTGTCAAAGATTCAAGTCTTCCAATACGACGGCTGAGAATACGTTTGTAGATTTTTTTTGCCAGATTGGTTTCTGTTGCAGCCAAACGTTCCCAAATCTGTCGTTCAACGTTATGCGCCCTCAACGATATTGTTGATTTTGAGTACTTTCTGATTGTTGGTATATAACTCGACAAGTATAGGCCTTCCAATTGAACAATGTCGTAATCGTTACTCAGGAGTTCTTTCAGCCTTGCATCAAACTCATCAGAAACAAAACGTTCAGCATTATACGGCAACTTTGAGAACAACAGATTTCCCAACATTGATATTACCCTGACGTCCGTGTCTATCCAAACGGAATTCCATTTGATGTTATGTTTGAGTTCAGGAGTCAGTTTGGTGAGAGGAAAATTGTGCTTGGGTGTCTGCATGGCAAGCACGTCAACCTTATTGCCTTGCGCTGCCAGCCCCATAATCATGTTAAGCGTGGCAATGGTACCTCCGTCGTTCGACGGGTAAGGCATCTTGTTGCACAGCACAAGTATATGCATCGCATCCTGCTGGTTCTCACTCTGTTGCATCGCCATCAATTTGTTGGTTATGAGCTTTTTTATACCTCTCAACCTCAGCCAGCAGTCGTTGCTTTGCCTTCTTCTCCTCCGACATGAAAAACCTGACAATTGCGGCAAACCAAGGCTTGGACATCATCTTGTCGAACACTTTTCTGAAGAAATCCGTGTAAGTGCTAAGTTCGAGGAATGTGGCGTCTTTTACGGCCTTATAGGTGAGAAACGCACCCATCGGAGTAAATACCATCGCCGAAATCCACATTCCAAGCCATGCCGGCCAAGTTCCCATTTTTGCCGCCTTCTCGCCGCTGATGTTAATCACATAGTAAATCACAAAAAACAGAACCGAAATAACTATTGGTGTGCCGATTCCGCCCTTACGAATGATTGCGCCTAGCGGTGCGCCAATAAAGAACAGCAGTATACAAGCTATCGATAGCGTGAATTTCCGGTGCCATTCAATATCATAGCGTTTTATGATTTTTTGTTTGGTCTGGAATTCGGATGACGACTGCGAAATGTAGTTTTTTGTATTGCGGGCGTTTTCGACTGCATAACTTATCACTCCCGCCATATTTCCCTGCGTCATTGAGGCGAATATCGAATCGATGTTCACTTCTCCAACAACAGGCGATGCTTCTTGCTGGTACCACAGACTGTCGTAGCCGCCGAACTCCAGTTTCTTAAAGTAGTTGGTTTTGGTCAGCGTGCTCAGATAGTTGTTGGTTGCAGTGTTGTAGTTTAAATTAAGCGAGTCGGTTGTATATTGCAACTGGCTCATATTCAGCATTGCCGATCCGCCTTTGTATAGCGATTCGTCCGACCGTTCGAAATCCATTCCCGAAAGGTCAATCATAAAACGTTCTTCCTTGAACCGGGTTGTACGCTGCGGGTACTCCTTATCCTCCCAGCGGCGGCGCTTCTCCACCTCCTCAACATAGTTTGTACCGTTGTAGAGAGTGATGACCATATACCGCTTGTCTTTGGTAATAATCATGGTTCCTGAATCGGCAAGCGTAACATCGCGGTTACCGTTGTCGGCAGTATGATTGTAAATCATAATGTCGTAGAGCATTGGGCTTTTGCGGTTTCTACGTCCGACCTTAATGCTGTAATTATCAATAGCATCGCTGAAAACTCCTTCGGGGATCGAGACTTCGGGCTTCTGCTGCTTGATGTCGTAGATAAGCGTTTTCATTTTCAGATTGGTGTACGGCATTACGTTGTTGGAGAACAGAAATGCGCAAATGCTGACACCCGCCACAAATATTATCAATGGCCTCATTATCTTCACGAGCGATATCCCCGCCGATTTGATAGCCATAAGCTCGTAATGCTCGGCAAGATTACCAAACGTCATTATCGAGCTTAGAAGCACCGCAAGTGGCAACGCCATTGGCACAAGGCTGCTGCTTGCGTACCACAGCAATTCGGTTATTACACCGGCTCCGAGTCCTTTGCCCACAATATCGTCGAGATACCTCCACAGAAACTGCATGAGCAGAATGAACATCGAGATAAAAAACGTCAGGACGAACGGCCCGATGTACGATTTCAGTATAAATTTATCTAACTTCTTCACAATATGACATTTGGCAGCTGCAATGGCAGACTACACATAAAATGCAATATTACTTATTTTATGCGTAACAGCAGCCCTTGTCTGACACGAAATCTATAAAGAATTTGAGTCATTTGCCGCACAATAAAACCCGATGATTGAAAAACTCCTAACCTCAACGTCGGGATCAGGCTCCCAACACACGTTTAAGGTCGGATATCTGAGCATCCCAAAGTTCCGTCATTTCCGCAACCTCCTCTGCATCAACAGAATCAGTGATTTCAAGAGCAAGGTCGTCAGTCAGTTCCGTGGTTGTCAGTTTAAATTCAAAAAATGATTCATCCTCATCGTCAAGCCAGCGGAACCTTGCGTTCTTCCCCTCTTTCATCGACAGAAGTTCGGCACATCTCTCCTCTTTATCCCATCTGAAAGTGAAAATCTTGTCTTTCTCGCTCACTTCATCAGCGAACCATTCGTTAAGGCCCGCAGCTGTACTCAAACGCGGAAACAACACTTTTGGCGACGTGTTAAAATGGTATTCCAATTCGATAATTTCTTTTGCCATTGTTAGTTTTTTATGTTTCGGAACGAGTGGCAATATAGTCAAAATGATTTATAAAAACCACTTTGTAGTCTCAGGCAATAACAATGTTATTAACTTTTTGTTTAAAACTTGAACCTGTACGATACCGAAGGCACAAACTGATAGAAATAGTAATAACCCGGCTTAAGCACGGTGTTTCGTTGATCGTCGGTTGTAAAATAGGCCACTCCCAAAGGATTCTTACGGGCGTAAAGATTGTAAACCGCTATATCCCAAAAACTTTGCCAACGTCTGATTTTGTTTTTCCGATTTGCTATATTCACACTCACATCAAGCCGGTTATAGTTTGGCAACATCTTTGTATTTATCTGATTGTCATCGAACTGAAGAGCCACCTTGCCGTCAACAACATACTTGCCCACAGCCACAGTATATGGCAGACCGGAGGCAATCTGCCACGAAGCCGACAGCCGCACATTCTCGCTTATTAAGTATGAGCCAGATATTTGCGCCACATGCTTACGTATGAATGATGCCGGATAACTCTTGTTGTTGTTCAGCCTTTGGGTAAGCCACCTCGAATTGGTGTAATCGTATGACACTGACAGCTGCAGATTTTCAAAATCGGCGCGCACTGTAAACTCGCAACCGTCAATGTTGGCCGACGAGTGCCGCGAGTACTTCTCAGGATTGATTTCGTACACGAGGCGAATCTCCTGCAATGTCTCAATCAGATTTTTCAGTTCTCTGTGATATAAGGCACCCGTCACGGTATAGCAATCGTTGATTTTGTAGTTGGCACTTGCCGAAAAGTTAACACTCCGCTCTGGCATGAACCGTGTGTTTGCCGGCATCCACCGACTGAGAGTTATTCCGTACGAACTGACTTGCAGCTGATGTATTGGCTGAGTCTTCGACGATGCGTTCAGCTTGATCAACAGATTCTCAGTTGGATTGCAATTGAGCGTTACGTTCCATTCGGCATAGACTATTGTTGAATCGCCGCTGTTGTTATAGTCCGACGGCCCGCGGTGAGCATTCAACCTCGCTCCCAAATCAGCCGTCAGCTTGGTGTTGATTTTATATGTATTGTCGATATAAACACCGTGATTCATAACCCATTGCGCATACAACTGCGACCTTTTCGGCATCGATTCGCTGTTCTCAAACACAAGGTCGAATGGCTCAAGATTTGAATACGAGGCCAGTAGTCCGTATTTCATGCCGACTCGATTGCTAACACTATGCGAAAAATCAAGTTTAAACTTTGTGTTCCAGCACACCGACTGCCATCGGAACGAGCTGTAATTGTAGAAATTCGACAGCTCCGTGCTGCTGTATGAGCCGATGGCGGACATGTTGAAAAACAGTTTTTCGCCAAAAATGTGATTCCATCGTATACTCGAGATATGGTCAGTACGCTTCAGATACATCGAGTGGTCAAGTTTGTCGGCTCCCGTATACCAGGACACAAACAACCTGTTGCGCGGATTAAATTTATAGTTGAACTTGAAATTGATATCGTAGAAATAAAACTGCAGCGCGAAATTGTGGCTTTTCATAAAACTGTTGAGAATCTTATCGGCATAGGTCCTCCTCACCGATAGCAAAACCGACGATTTTTCCTTTTTCACAGGTCCCTCAATCGTGGCGCGGGCAGTCAAAAGTCCCAGCGAGCCTGTAGCATGCCATTGCTGCATGTCGCCGTCACGAAGCCTCACATCAATGACCGACGATAATGCGCCCGTCTCACTGACCGGCAACTCGTTCTTGTAAATCTTGATATGATTGACCACATCGGGATTGAAAACCGACGAGAATCCTCCCAAATGCGATGCCGAATAAAGATTAGCCTCGTCCATCAGAAAGACCGTCTGATCGCCTGTTCCTCCCCTGACACAAATGTTGCTTGTCGAGAATTCGCTGATCTGCAAACCCGTAAGCATGTCAAGATTTCGCAGTGCATCGTGCTCGCCAAGCACATTAGGCATTTTTTTGAGTTGTTCAATATCAATTTTTGCCACATTGCTCATGGCCGACTCCAAAAAGTCATTACAACCGCTCTCCTTAACCACGATTTCGTTCATCTGGTACGACACAGGCTCCAGTTCAACAAGTATATCATGGGTCTTGCCGACATTTATGACAGTATCCAACTGCTTATAACCAAGGCAGTTGAATCTGACATGATGAGCACCGCCAGTCAATTCGATTGTAAAAAAACCGTAATTGTTCGACATTGTGCCAACTCCGGCATCCGCCACATACACCGAGCCATTAATTATGCTTTCGGAACTGCGCTTATCTGTCACATACCCCGACAACATGCAATTGTCAGCCTTTGTGTCTGACTTAAAAAGCACAATCTGGCCATTTACCACCTTAAAATCGATATCGGCTCCGAGCAGAAGGTTTGCAAGCAGCTTACCGATAGTTTGCTTGCTATCGACTGGGCCGAATTGCTTTTTAGGCAAAAGATTGTCGGAATATGAGAATGTGATGTCGGTTGACTTTTCAATTTCTGTAATAATCTGTTTCAGAGTCTTTCCCGACGTATTTACTTCGGTTGGCGTATCGAGTATGCCGTTTTGAGCAAAGCCTGCATGCGCCACAAGCAACAAAGCAAAAACAATATTTGCGAATCGGGTTATCTGCATCTGCCTAAAAGCCGAAAAAGTGCGAAAGCCCATCTGGCGGGCTTTCACACATTTCTTACTTTATGTTTAAAATCTTAAAAATCAAGCAAATTATGCCATTATTATTTTTTCTTCACATCACCAACAATGTGAAGTATCTGCTGTGCATTTTGAGGATCGTTGCAAATCACTGTTATTGACTTGTTCTGACGGTTCGACTTTCCTGCAGAATTGAATGTGATGTCAAAGGCAGACGATTCTCCCGGTTTAATTACATCCGTCTTCTTATCAACCACTGTGCAACCGCACGAAGTAGTTATTTTCCTGATTACAAGATCTTGTTTGCCATCGTTGCGGAATTTGAACGTGTGGTTCACTTTCTCACCTTCAGTCACGGTGCCGAAATTGAAACTGGTCTCTTCAAACACAAGTTTAGGTGCGTTAGCGAGTTGCTCTGCCGTGTACTTAGTGAAATCCTCCTCTATGGTTGCACTCACCGATAACAGATTCTTATTGTTATTGTTGTCGCCATTAATAGCCACTATAACTTTATCCATTACAAACCCCCAGTCGCTGCGCTGTGTGGCATCATACACAACCACAACTTTTCCTTTCTGGTTGGGCTGGAGAGTCTCGGGAACCGCTTTGATTTGAATATGCTTTGGAACATTGGTGAACGATATCTGCAGAGGTTTGTCGGTCAGATTGGCGATGCTTGTACTATCGGTCCGAACCTCCGTATTTTTAACTTTAAGAAGCGATATGTGGTTCACCTCAAAATTCAGATCACCGATCTTGCGCGGATGCAGATCAGCCAGTGATTTCTCTTTCTCGATAACCTTGCCCGAGAACCTGATTGTGGTTACCTCAGGAGTGCAGTTGGTGGTAACCGTAACCGACTTGCTGAAAGGTCCCGGACGTCCATCGGGATTATATGTTGCTGATACAAAGCCTTTAGCGCCTGGCATCACCGGCTCCTTGGTGTAATCTGACGATGTGCAGCCGCACGATGGTTTTACATAGGTGACAACCAATGGCTCATTACCTTTGTTGGTAAACTCAAATTTATGAGTCACCGGACCGTCCGACTCTTTAATATCGCCAAAATTATACGATGCCTCTTCCCAGCTGATTATAGGACCTTTGTTTTGAGCAACCGCAGTTGTCATGATCATTGCGGCAAAACTTGCAAGTAAAATCGTTCTCATCACCTTTATATTTATGTAATAACAACGCAAAATTAAAAATCTTATTATGTATTCAGCGACTTTTATACTTGTTGTACAAATTGATTTGCAAAAGAAGCAAAAAACGTGGTAAACAGCAAAAACGCCATTGCAGAAGAATCTCGCCCCATCGGCACAACATCTTTACAATACAGGATGCCGCAGGTTGCTTTTGACTGCACATTGTACAAGAAAAATGGTGGACAAATTCGATTTACACACATGTATAAATCTGATTTTCACACCAAAAGAATAGTGAATTCATTACGGAATAAAAAAAGATGACCCAACATGTTTTTGACTGATTACATTGTTGCAGATTATTTTAAATTTGCAACTGTAATTTAAAAACAGAACTATGAAAAAATTATTTGCAATTATTTTGATGGGCGCATTTGCTTACAATGCGCAAGCACAGCAGGCCGTTGGCACCAGCGAACAACTTAAAAGTTTCAAAAACACCACTACAATGGTTGTATTGGAGAACAACCCTCTGCTGGAGTATAATATAAAAATCAAGGAGACTGTCGAGAAACATTGGGACATCAGCAAGTATGAAGTGATAACATTCTCCACATCAGAATTTGACAAAGCCCGCATGGATGCGACAAAATCATTCCTTGTCAAAAACACCGTTTATAACGAAAAAGACAAGACAAAATCAAAATTCGACTATCTGTGCGTTGAGTTAGGCGGCGACTATGAATATGTGCGTCAGATGCCAGACATTGCATCTGTTCCAATCTGCTACACTGGCGTTGACGAAGAGTCGTACGGCTACAAACTCGGATTGCTCTGCCGTTTCCTCCAGAACCACATTAAACTCACAACAGAGAATCCTCAACTAAACAAAAAGAACATTCTAAAATATTACAACTCACAGATGGCCGACATTCACGACAAGACACTCTACCTGGTTAAAGAGGAGTTGAATCCTGACCTCAACACCGAGGCTAAAATCAAGGCCCTCTATCCCTATAAGTTCAAAATCGTTTCGCGCGAAGAGGTTGAGGCCGCCATCGACCGCCGCGACCCCGATGTTGTGCTGCTGCATAAAGTAGGTCCTGAAGGAACACGCAAAAAAGACGTGCGCTGCTACAAGGTTATTGTTGGCGCATCTGACGCCCGCCTCTACTATTTCGCATGGCACATGATTAGCGACAAAGCAAAAGAAGGCATGTTAGCCAAAGATTTCCAGAAACTTGCAAAAGCAAAAAAGAAATAAGAGACAACTTTGAAAAGTAAAAGCGTTTTTATTTTGCGATAATTAAAAAAAAACATCTATTTTTATCAATCGTAAAACGATAACGAATAAGACAAAAACAGTTTTTATGAGTGCCGATATAAATCTTATTAAATCAGTTCTTTCGTTGCACGACGAGATGGCGAGCAACGGTTTTTCATTGGTTTACGAAGGCGAATTCAGCCACGAAGTAATGAAAATGTTCACCTCTATGGCCGAACGCGACATGGACAAGTCGAACGAAGACAAGTCTGTAAAACGTAAAGTGTTCCATGTGATGGTTGAATGTTTACAGAACATGACCAAGCACTCCGACGATGTCGACCGGAATGATGGTGTCGGCAATGGTCTATTCATTGTCGGTAAAAAAGACGGTTATTGGAGCGTCATCACTGCCAACAAAATATTGAAAGAGAAAATCGAGGGGCTTAAAGCTTCCATAGACACCATTAACGGTTTGAATAAAGACGACCTCAACGCTTTGTACAAAAAACAGATCCGCGAGGGCTCTCTCTCTGAAAAAGGCGGCGCCGGTCTTGGCCTTATCGACATTGCTCGCAAAACCGGACGACAGCTCGACTATCAATTCCTGCCGTTGGAAGACAATGAGAATTACTTCTTCCTGCTTAAGGTTAGAATTGACTCCAAACCTGACGACGAATAAATTTTTCATACATGGATTTCATGTGAAGGTTGCCCAATATTTGAGCAACCTTTTTTTATTGCCAACAATATCTCACGTTTCACGCAATCAAGATGCATCTTCATAAAAAAAAACTGTATTTTTGGGCAACTTTTGCTAAATAGCAAAAAAATTAAAAAATGATAGCCAAAGACGTTGACACGATGATGTTTACATGTTTGTGCGCAGCATTAATAATGCTTGCCGTCATGGCGTTTCTGCTACTACGGAAACGCCGTGAGCAAAGGCTGTTGCGAAACAGAAACAACCATCTGCAGCAAATGCTTAACGCCATCAACGAATCGAACATTCTGCTAATCTTCAACAAAGACGAGAAGATAACATCTGTAAGCGCCGCATTTTACCAATTGTACGGATACACTCTCGAATCGTATATCGAGAAAATAGGGGCAACGCTGACCGACTACCTTAAATGGTCGGGAGGGCAGCAGTACAGCCGCACTGGCGGAATTTCATTCATCGGCAAATCAAAAGGCCGCATGGGTAAAAGTGTGTGGAAGCAGGTGAACATCAGCCAGAACTTCGACTCAACAGGTGACAGTTATTATATGGTGTCGGAACTCGACATTACCAATGTTAAGGAGGCCGAAATGGAGCTTCAACGCGAGAAGAAACGCTCCGACGAACTGTTGCTCAACATGCTGCCATCGGATATTGTTGCCGAGCTTAAAAAGAGCGGTGCCGCAAAACCCCGTGTTTACAATAGCGCGTCGGTTCTGTTTGCCGATATAAAGGATTTTACGCAATGGTCGGAAAAACTTGATCCTAAAGCACTTATCGACACACTGCAGGATTTGTTCTCTGCCTTCGACGATGTATTGGCACAAAACTACATTGAGAAAATAAAAACAATTGGCGACGCATACATGTGCGCTGGTGGTGTTCCGATGAAGAACAACAGCCACCCGTTCGACATTGTACTGGCCGCATTTGGATTGCAAAACGCTGTTAAACTTCTCGATGAGAGACGCGCACGCGCCGGCGGCGACCCCTGGCTTATGCGAATTGGCATACACACTGGCCCCGTGGTTACCGGAGTGGTCGGAAAAACCCGCACCAACTATGATGTGTGGGGCGATTCGGTAAATACGGCAAGCCGTCTGGAATCGGCTTGCGAACCTGGAAAAATCAACATCTCAAAAACCACTTATGATGTGATTAAAGACTACTTTGAATGCGAATACCGTGGCAAAATTCCGGCAAAGCATAAGGGCGAAATCGACATGTATTTTGTAAACCGCCTCAAACCAGAGTATTCGTCCGACGAATTGGGATTCATACCCAACGCAGCTTTTCGGCAGATGCTAGCCGGCTTATAAAGCCACAACTCTATCTCCTACTCGTCATCAACCGTCACATTCATCATCTTTCGCAAATTGATGAGCGCATAACGCATACGCCCCAACGCGGTGTTGATGCTCACCCCTGTCATGTCCGCAATCTCCTTGAAACTCATATCGTAAACATAACGGTATTTGACAATTGCGCACTGCTCCGGCGGTAATTTGGCAATCATATTCTTCAAATCGATATGCGACTGGCGAGCAAACCACTTGTCCTCCGCATTATCGTCATATATTCCGATTGTCTTGAAAATGCATTTTTCTTCATCGTCGCCTGAAACTGTCGGCAGATGCTTGCTTCTGCGGTAGAAATCGATTATCAGATTGTGCGCGATACGCATAACCCACGGCCCGAAACGACCATCGTCCTTATAACTGCCGCTATCGAGCGAACGGATTACTTTAATGAATGTGTCTTGGAAAATATCCTCAGCGAGTTCGCGGTCTTTCACCACCATCATGATGTATGAAAAGACGCGGTTCTTATATCTTTCAATTAAGATTTCCAAACACTCGGTCTGGCCATCTATATATTGCCTAACCAACTCATAATCAGTTTGACTATGTAGTTCCATAACTACCTCCTTTTTTTGGTTCGAAGTAATTATTTATCGATAGGCATTTCCTCCAATTAATTGTTCAACATTAGTATTGACATTGCAAATATATCCAAAAATCGTTTCCCCACAAAGTCTGGAGCCGTATTTTTAGACATAGAAGTATCCAAATGTGGCAAATAGCAGAAAAAACGAGTCATAAGTGTTTTTTTTATTGATAAGACAGCTATGGTTAGCTCAAAAAGCGTTTCCGGACCGTAATCAGCATCACCTACTCTCCCGCCACAATACTACAAACGCAATGTATCTCTGCATTCACTACACTAATAATCAATTAGTTACCTATACGGATTGCGAAAACACGTAAACCATGCGGAACAATTTGCGGAACTCACCTTAATTGATACTTTTGCGCTCTTGAATAAGAAGTGTTTTTCAATGGAAAACGAAATAACAGTATATGGCAAGCGTTTCAGAGTGTCGGTCAAAGCCGAGAAGATTCAGGCGCGCGTTGCCGAACTTGCCCGACAAATGAATGCCGACCTTGCCGACCGCGATGTTGTCTTCCTCTGCATTCTGAACGGCAGTTTCGTTTTTGCCGCCGACCTTTTGCGAGGCATCGATTTTTTTTGCAAAACAAGTTTTGTGAAATTCACCTCATATGAAGGGCAACAATCGACCGGCAAGGTGAAAGAACTTATCGGGCTGAACGAGAGCCTTAAAGGCAAAACGGTGGTTGTGGTTGAGGACATTGTTGACACCGGAAAAACCATGGCCGACCTTCTGGTTTATCTGAAGCAGTTTGAGCCAGCCGAGGTAAAAATAGCCACCCTGATGTTCAAGCCTGATGTATGCCGCAAAGACTTGAAAATCGACTACTATGGATTCGCAATCCCCAACGATTTCATAATTGGCTACGGCCTTGATTTCGATGGATTGGGACGAAACTTGAAAGATATTTACACAGTGGTATGATTATTGTGGTATCAATTGGCAATTGGGGATGAAATAAAACGAACGTTTAAAGAATAACTAATTATAAATCAATGTTTAATCTTGTAATTTTTGGACCTCCGGGTTCTGGTAAGGGAACCCAATCGGAAAACATCATCAACAAATACGGTTTGGTTCACCTCTCGACAGGTGACTTGTTGCGTGCCGAAAAAAATTCGGGTTCGGAACTTGGCAACAAGATAAAGGAACTCATCGACAACGGAAACCTGGTTCCCGACAGCCTTGTTGAAGAGATGGTTAAAAAGAACGTGACCAACAACAAAGAGGCCGCCGGTTTCATTTTCGACGGTTTCCCGCGCACAACAACACAAGCCGCCTGGCTCGACAACATGCTTGCCGAACAAGGCCAGAGCGTTACTCAGATGCTTGCTCTTGATGTGGACGATGATGAACTCCGCTCACGCATTCTGGAACGCGGTAAAGTGTCGGGACGCGCCGATGACCAGGACGAGAACATTATCAACAACCGCATTGCCGTATATCACAAACAGACACAACCTGTTATCGATTTCTATTCGGCACAGGGTAAGTTTGTTTCGGTTGATGGTATCGGCTCTCTCGATGACGTGTTCGGTCGCATTAGCGATGCAATGGACAAAGCAATGCAGAACTGAAGGTCAGATTCTTCCGAAAACACAAAGCCCGCTGGTTGATGCCGACGGGCTTTTTTATTGAATGCCGCTCTCTCCTATTTTTTCAACTTCCAAGCACAAGCACGCACACGCCAATAATGATTCCGGCAAGGGCAATGCCTTTCGATTTTAGATTATGCTCCTTGAAGATAGCCGCGCCCAGCAGGAACGAGAGCACCACGCTGCTGCGCCTCAAAACCGACACCACGCCAAGCAACGCCTCGGGCCGTGACAGCGCGTAGAAATACATGAAATCGGCTACGGAAAGGGTTATGCCAATCATAGGAATAATCACACGCCAGTTGAACGTTGGCGGCACAGCACGCTTGGGCAGCCAAAATGCCAGCGGGATTAGCATAAATACACCCATATAGATTGAATACCATGTTTGTACGGCCATTCGGTCGTAATGGGCTAGCAGATATTTGTCGAACAACGACGATACAGAGCCAAGCAAGGTGGCTGTAACAATGGCCCAAATGGCATGGTTGCTCTTGAAGTTGATACCCTCTTTTTTGCCGGCCTTTGCAAATAGATACGACGAAAATATAACCACAAAAAATCCCAGCCACTGCCAGCCGTTGAAACGCTCGCCGTAAATGAGGAAAGCACCGGCCACTGTCCAGACAGGTCCTGTTGAACGAATTGGCGCCACAATAGTTATGGGCAACTGGCTCAAGGCTTTATACGCGAAAATCCATGAACCGCCAACTATCATGGCCTTCAGAAAATAGAGCAAATGCTCGTGAGGTGTTATAGACGGCACATAGAAAAGCGTGCCTTCGGCAACCACACCAAACCGCGAAAGCATAAGAACTATGAAAAACAGCACTGCTCCTGTTGCCGTTGCCACAAAAAGCACTGGAATATAAGCGTTACCGCGCAGCGAAGCCTTTTTGAAAATGTCATAACAGCCAAGGAGCGCACTTGAGAATATTGCAAATAAAAGCCACATATTGTGCAATTAAAACAGGGCGCAAAAGTAGTTAAGTTTATGACGCAGATTATTGTTTTATTGCGAAAAACTCTCACACAAAAAAAGCCGCAAACCCTTTCGGATTTGCGGCCTGAATAAACTTATTATCTAACCTGATTTTTAAGCCTCTGCGGCAACCTTCTTATCCGCTGCTACAGTTTCTTTAACTGTTTCGCGTACAGCACTTTGCTGTTCGCAAGTATTATCTTCAATGGTGCGGTTAAGCATCGATTTGTGATAGTAGCGCAGGTTGTGCTCCGCCTGGCGGGCCGAGCTGAAGTTCGACACACGTTTCAGATAACCGATAACACGTGTACCATAGTCGATGTTGGTTGATCCACATTTGCTGCACTTCTGCAGTGTGCGTTTGTCGATATACTTGCACTCGTTGCAGATGGTGATTTTGATATTGAAGCAGAAGTAGTTGCAACCAGCTTTGGCGGTAGCCTCGAGCAGACGCATAAAGCCTTCTTTGCTTGGTGCCTCTTCAAGATTCAGGTGCAGAGCCGAACCACCGTCGAGATATTGTATAATGTCGCGGCCGTGAAGGCTGATTTTGTCGAGTATGTTGATTGTGGGGTCCTCAACTGGATAGAAGTACGAATTGTAGCAGTCGCGCGGAACGAACAGACCATCCTTCTTATCCCACATTGCGTTCTTCACACCAAGGTTCTCTGCCGGTACAAACTCTGTGTTGAACATGCAGCCGTATTTCTTTTTGGCCTCTTTATTCACCTCGAAAATCACTTTCAAGTGTTTTGCCACAAACTCTTTGTACTCTTTGGTGTTCTTAGCTGAAATGCCTTGGCTCTCGGCTGCCTCAACCATACCATTGATACCGATTGTCGAGAACTGTTTGTTGAGTGAGATAAATCCTGCCGAATAAACCGGAAGCAGACCTGCCTCAACATATTGCTCGATAATCTTGCGGTAAGCAACCTGATATTTGATGATTTTCCAGATTTCAGTTCTCAAATCGCGGCCTTGTTGAACCAGACGGTTCATGTTCAAGGTGATAACGTTCACCGAGCCGGTCGATACGCCACCTGCGCCAAGTGAGTAGCTGAAGGTATTGTCAGACAACTCGTTACGCAGACGGCAGCATGATGCGAGGCTGTCGGCGTTCTCTGACTGGTAAATGAAGAACGAGTTGCCCTCGCTCAACTCCTGAGCCACTTTGCCGGCAAACTCCTGGTCAACAGGTTTTCCGTCTTTAACAAGCATGGCGGCTGTTACAACCGGGAAAGTCAGAATGGCTTTGGTGCGCTCGGCATTGAACCAGCGCATGAAGTGCCACTGCAGTTTGTCAAGAGTCTCCCAGTTAGGTGCGGTCATATCGGGGAAGACAAACGAGCCGAAGATACTCTGGAAATACTCCTTGTCGAAGATTGAGATGTTCCAGAACACTGACTGGTAGCCACGAGCGGCAGCCGGCTGGTTAACAGCGAACACAACGTGCTGCAGGTGGTTGTCGATAATATATTGATGCGTCTCCAGATAGTTGTCGCCGTAGTCCTTGCGTGCGAAATAGTCGAAGTACATCAGGAACTCAACTGTTGCCAAAGCGCCTGCGAATTGTGAGCTGATAGCGAAAGTCAAGTTTACGAACTCGCCGCAGAAGCTCTCGAGGTGTTTCGGTTTCAAGCTCTCACCGCCGAGTTTGGTCAGACCATCGAGCAGGAACGGGAACATGCTGATTGAAACGCAGTATGGTTTCAACGAAGTCTCGTCGTGCACGTAGATTTCGTGCGACTCAATCTGACGGATGTACTCATCAGCTGTCTCTTGTCCGAAGAGTTCAGCGATTTTTTCCTTCACCAGGTAACGGTTCACCTGAATGTTGATGTCCTTGTTCAGTTCCGACTCCATTGTAGCAATGTTTTTCGACGTAACATTGGCATTGGCGTCCATTTTCGAACCGTCGGCTGCATTTGAAGCACCGATGTAGTCTTTGATAAATTGCGCTTTGGACCGCAACTGGTCCTCTGTTAACCGCATCATAGTTTTACAAAGTTTTTAAAAATTGGTTATTAATAAGTTTATTAGTCTTCACTTCAACAAACCGCTGGTTGGTGGAGGGGCACGTCAGTCCGCCTTTCTCCTCGACCCACGGGCCGGTCTTAAGCCACGTAAGGTTCGATTTGATTTCGTCGGACACGGTCTCCTGCCCTGTATACAGGCAGGTGTCGAAACCGAGCTCCTTAGCAGTTGCCAGCTTGTGCACAAGTTCGTCGGGATGCCACTCGCCGCCCATAAAGAGCACGCAGTTGGCATAGCCGCGGTATTGGTTCAAGATGTCGCGATAGCGCTCGTCGGTAAGCAGCTCGCCGTTGCCCTCTTTCCAGAGGAACGGTGAGTGACACCCCTTGCAATGAAGCGGACAACCCGAAATTGAGAAGCAGATGCTTATCTGTCCCGGGACCTCTTGCAACACTATGTCAACATCGTAGCAATACATTCTATATTCGTTCGTTTAGGCGAAAAAGCCTCTTTCACCCCGTCTCGCGACGGAATGTTGTTCATAAAATTCTTAACTCTTTAATTAGGTGATTGATGAGAGAATCTTTCGATTCACCAACCATCGCTAGCAAATTTATTAGCGAAAAAATTGGTGCGTATACCTTGCTCTCTAATGTTATTAAACAGTTATTAACAACCTTGATTATCAATAAGATAAAATATTATTTCTTTAGTAAGTAACTACAAACCAAAAACTTGTTGGTTGTTAACAGCGAAGTGTTGAAAGGTTGAAAAAATATAGCCCCAGTCGTATCGTATTTTTTCTTTTATAAAAAGGGATTTCGACAAAAATCAAGTAAATATCGGTTTTATCGAACTTACCTCAATATTCTTACCTATATTTGAAGCGTTTCTGCAATGCAACTATGCGTCATTTATTACCGCTGGTTATCGTTTTCTCATTACTTGTGTCGTGTACGCGCAAACCGTCTGTCGGCACTAACCTCATAACTGACCTGGACACCACTGTCAGAGCGCAGGATGATTTTTTCCAATATGCCTGCGGCGATTGGATTGCCAAGCACCCCATGCCCGAGAATAAAAGCAAGTACGACGTTTCAGTGGAACTGGCGGACATGGTGGATGAACAGATTCACGACATTATCAACGACTTGCTAAGCAAGAAACAAAAGCCCGGCTCCATTAACGAGAAAATATTGCAGTTTTACAAAAGCGGCATGGACACCGCGGCAATCAACGCGGCCGGCATTGAACCGATACGATACATACTCGACATTTTCGACTCCATGCAGAATACTGCCGACCTGCAGCACTGCATATCAATGATGCAACAATTTTATTTAAAAGCGCCTTTTTCAATTCAATATGGTCCTTACCTGTCGAACAGCAGCGTTTTTGCATTTGTAATAGGTACGGATGGCATAAGTCTAGAGGACAGCGAGTTATATTTCGAAGACGATGAGTACAGCAAAAATATCATAAAAAGCTACAAGGCGCATATCGAAAAGATATTCCTGCTCCTGGGTGAAGACAGCGCCACTGCGCGACAGTCGGCCAAAGCAACCTACAACATCGAATACCAGATAGCGAACATATCGCTTGACCAAACCACGTCGCATAACATATCGCAAGTTGTTCACAACAACAGCATCGATGACCTGACCACAAAAATGCCGACAATCGACTGGCAATTGTATTTCAACCAACTCGGGGTTCCGATTCCCGACACCATTGTCATAGATGCCGACGACATGTATCTTCCCCGACTCGACACCATCTTGCGCCAGACCCCAATTGACGATTGGAAGGCCTATTTCAAATACGAGTTTATCGACTGCATTTCATTCACCCTAGACAGCAATTTCGTTAATGAACGGTTCAATTTCAAAAAACGCATACTTACCGGCCAGGAGGAGAACGACCCTCGGTGGAAGCAGGTATTAAACGAAGTGGAATTGAATTTCGACGATGCCATAGCAAAGATGTATGTCGAGAAACATTTTCCGCCAGAGGCTAAAAAGCGCGCTCTTGAAATCACCAACAATCTGAAAGCCGCCCTGACCGAGCGCATCGCCAAGGTGAGCTGGATGTGCGACAGCACTAGAACCAAAGCTTTGGACAAGGTAGCCAAGACCCGCATTAAGGTTGGTTACCCCGACTCTTGGATGGACTATTCACAATATAATATGTGCGACACATATGCAACCAATTTGCTTACCTGTATGTCGCACTATTTCAAATATGAGATGAGTTTCATCAACAAGAATGTCGGACATGACCTATGGTACGAGATTCTTCCGTTCGAAGTCAACCTATACACAATCTACAATCTGAACGAGATTGTTATTCCTGCGGCCATATTGCAGCCACCCTTCTTCTTTGCCAATGGCGACGATGCCATCAACTATGGGGCAATGGGTGCCGCCATTGGCCATGAGCTGACACACGGATTCGACACTCAGGGCCGGATGTACGACTCGTCGGGCAATCTGAAAGACTGGTGGTCGGACTATGACAAGACCGAATTTGACCATCAGGCGCAAAAATTGATTGACCTTTTCAATTCTTTCGTCATTATCGACACATTACACGCCAATGGAGAATTCACTCTTTGCGAGAACATAGCCGACCTTGGTGGTCTGGTGGTGGCCTACACGGCTTTCAGCAAGACTGAGCAATGGAAAGACCAAACGAAACTGATTGACGGTCTGACACCCGATCAGCGATTTTTCATCGCTTATGCGCAAACATGGGCCGGAATTATACGCGATGAGGCTATCAGACAGCTGACAAAAACAAACCACCACTCGCTGTACCGTTACCGCGTTGAAGGAATCCTGCCGAATTTAGACGCATTTGAAAAAGCGTTCGACATAAAACCTGGCGACAAATACTATCTACCCGACTCTTTAAAAACTTATATTTGGTGACAAATAACTATATCAATTAATAAAGGATTTAATTATGAGGAAACTATTGTTTATGACAGCCATAGCGGCTATAATGTGCAGCTGCAACAGCGAAGATCAGGCGAAACAACGCTCTATTAACGACATGAGCAAAGGTTTGGTTGAATTTTCGAAGATAAACGACATTCTCAGCGGCGCCTCAAAAAACGGCAACGTGAGCATCTATGTGGACTCGATTGCAAAAACTATCACCCGGAAACTGAGTTACGAAGAGAAACTGCTGAAAATTCATGAGATGATGTTCACCATTGCCAATGAGACGGCATATCCGTGGGTCAACTCGTCGGTTGAAAAATACATGGCATCGGACAGTACCAATGTCACCATGGCCGACAGTGACGAGAGAAACGCCAACAGGTTCCGTCTTGCCATCGCCCAAAACCTTATCGACGCGCAGACAACAATAAACATGTGCAAAGATGAGAATCCGGTAAATTTGCATGACCTGACAGACTTATCGTTTGAGGCACTCAACTCATTCAATACCTTCTTCTTCTGCTACTACTTCATAACCGACAACATGCAGTATTTGCAATTCTTTTCGAGCAACAGCGAGAAGGTGAACAATCTGAAAAACTATGCTGATACAATAATGTCATGCAAAGAGATACAGAGCGACCTCGCATTCAAAATGGCGTCAACGCTTGAGGCGACCGCTTTTACAATAACCATGAGCACATTGTCATTCAACACTTTATGGAACAACCATCCCGAAAAGATGGAAGCTATAGCTGATTTCTTCAACAAATATTCCGAAATGACAATATCGGCATTTTCTGAAACCTCCGACAAAAGCAAAATTGAGATATTCAACGACAACGAATATACCGAATATCTGAAGACTGCCACCAAATACAAAACCGAACTGATGGACATGGTGGTTACCGAACTAATTAAAACCGAGCAAGAATAATTATGAAAACACACCTTCTGACACTGTTGGCTACAGCCAGCCTAATGGGCGCAGCAGCGCAATCAACGGCACAAACGCCCGTTTATCTTGATGTGAACCAACCAATTGAGCAACGCATCGACGATGCAATGAAACGTATGACCACCGAAGAGAAGGTTGGTCTGTTGCATGCACAGTCGAAGTTCAGCTCGGCAGGTGTGAAACGGCTCGGAATCCCGGAAGTGTGGTGTTCCGACGGCCCGATGGGTATCCGCGATGAGGTGCTATGGGATGAGTGGGAACAAGCCGGTTGGACCAGCGACTCTTGCATTGCATTCCCCTCACTAACTTGTCTTGCTGCCACATGGAATACTGATATGGCCGCGCTATACGGTAAAAGCATTGGCGAAGAGGCGCTCTATCGCCGCAAAAACGTATTGTTAGGTCCTGGCGTAAACATCTGCCGCACACCAATCAACGGCCGCACATTTGAATATATGAGCGAAGACCCGTATTTGGCGGCGCAATTAGTTGTGCCATACGTGAAAGGGGTGCAGCAGAACGGTGTGGCAGCTTGCGTTAAGCATTTCGCATTGAATAATTTCGAGGTTAACCGCTCGTCGGCAAATGTGATTGTGAGCGACCGTGCGCTGTACGAGATTTATCTGCCGGCTTTCCACGCTGCCGTGACTGAAGGCGGAGCTTGGGCCATTATGGGCAGCTACAACCTTTATCAGAACCAACACTGCTGCCACAACAAACGTCTGCTCATCGACATTTTGAAGGGCGATTGGAAGTTCGACGGCGTGGTTATCTCTGACTGGGGCGGCTGCCATAATACCGACGAAGCTGTAGCCAACGGTCTCGACCTTGAATTTGGCACCTGGACTGGTGGCAAAACATGGGGACGCAGCAATTCGTACGATAGTTATTTCCTTGCAAAACCATATCTCGACGGCATCAAAAGCGGCAAATACACCACAACCGAACTCGATGACAAGGTTCGCCGCGTGTTGAGATTGATTTTCCGCACATCGATGTCTGGCCAAGCAAAATGGGGATCACTCTGCTCCGATGAGCATTATGCCGCAGCCCGCAAGATTGCCAACGAAGGCATCGTCCTTCTTAAGAACGACCGCAACATTCTGCCTATCGACGCCAGCAAGAATCCAAAAATCCTTGTCGTGGGCGAAAACGCAATAAAAATGCTGACCCTCGGCGGTGGCTCAACATCGCTCAAAGTGCAGCGTGAACTATTGCCGCTCGATGGTCTGCGCAACCGCTTCGGCGCTGAAAACGTGCAATATGCACGCGGCTATGTAGGTGACACGACAACAACATTCGACGGCATTGATACCGGACAGAAACTTGCCGACCACCGCTCAGCGCAGGAACTGACTGATGAGGCTGTACGTATGGCAAAAGATGTTGATTTTGTAATATTTGTAGGCGGAATGAACAAGAGCAATGGTCAGGACTGCGAGGGCACCGACCGCAAATCGCTTGAACTGCCATATAATCAGAACAATGTGGTAAGCGAAATTGTGAAGGTGAACCCGAATTTGATTTTTGTGAACATAACCGGCTCGCCCGTCACAATGCCGTGGCTCGACAAGGTACCGGCCGTGGTTCAGACATGGTTTATCGGCTCTGAAGCTGGCAACGCCATTGCCGATGTGCTGTCTGGCGATGTGAATCCATCGGGCAAACTGCCGCTCACCTACCCCGCAAAACTTGAGGATGTTGGTGCCCACTCAGTTGGCGAGTATGTGGGCAATTTCAGCCGCACGGTTGTCAATGTTGAGTACAAAGAGGACATTTTGGTGGGTTACCGCTGGTTCGACACAAAGAAAATCAAACCTTTGTTCCCGTTCGGCTATGGTCTTTCATACACCACTTTCAGCTACGGGAAACCTTCGCTCAGCCAAACCTCAATGACCGCCGACGGCAGCGTAACTGTAAAAGTTGACGTCACCAACACCGGAAAACGCGCCGGCGCCGAAGTTGTGCAGCTCTACATTGCCGACCTGAAATCGAGCCTGCCGCGTCCGGCAAAGGAACTGAAGGGCTTCAAGAAGGTGCAACTCAATCCGGGCGAAACAAAAACTGTCGAGTTCACCATCGACCGCAGCGCTCTTGAGTTCTACAATGACGCGACAAAGCAATGGACTGCCGAACCAGGTGCGTTTGAGGCTATCATAGGCGCTTCCGCAACAGACATCAAGGGAAAGGTTAAGTTTGAGTTGAAATAGGCCCCCTCCTGTTTTGCACAACAATCAATGTCTGGAAGATTGACAAACAAGGTTCAATCTTTCCAGACATTTTTATTTGGAATATAATCAAAACAGCAGGCACATTTCTCAACTTTCTGTTTGTTTGTTCGAAGTAAACAACTACCTTTGGACAATTTATTTAGATGCGTTGACTTACGCACAAACCTAATTGAACCATAACACAACACCGAATGTTTACGTTAGCATATATAAGGACCGAATCAAGTGTATTACAACACTTTAGCTTCTGTTATAATTCATAGACATAATAATACATAAATTCACCCTCAATAAAAACTTGCATTATGAGAATCAAAAAACTACTTCTTTCAATGTTCATTGCGATTTCTGCTTCTACAGTATCAGCACAAACCAATGGCTTCTCTTATCAAGCCGTAGTACGTAACCAATCGGGCGAACTTGTGAGCAATAAGAATGTGGGCATCCGCATAACCCTGACCGACAGCAAGGGCCAGCAAAACTTCTACAGCGAGGCTTTGACAGCGCCGACCAATGCGTACGGCGTGCTGAGCGTGATTATCGGATCGCAGGACACCACGGTGCTCAAGCATCTTAATTGGAACAGTGGTGTGTGGATGCGAGTTGAGATTGACCCCAACGGCGGAACGAGTTACACCGACATGGGCCTCACTCCTATCCAGGCGGTGCCCTATGCCCTCTATGCAGCCAACGGCGCCAAGGGTGAGAAGGGCGAGAAAGGTGACCAGGGAGATCCCGGACAACCAGGTCCTCAGGGTGCGCCAGGACAACCAGGTCCTCAGGGTGAGCAAGGTCCGCAAGGACCACAAGGTCCGCAAGGTAACCCCGGTACCGGTCTTACCAACCGCGGCGCATGGTCGGCAGATAAAAGCTACAAGGCTGGCGACTATGTGTTTGCCCCATCGTCGGCAAAAGAGTTCGGTAACTCAATGTGGATTGCACAGCGCGATATAGCCGCATCGGACAACGAACCGGAAGCCGGTGACGACTGGGTTGAATTTCAAGCTCCCAAAGGCGAGAAAGGCGACCAGGGAGAACCCGGACAGCAAGGTCCTCAGGGTACGCCCGGACAACAAGGCCCTCAGGGTGAGCCAGGACCGCAAGGCCCTGCCGGTCCACAAGGTAACCCCGGTACGGGTCTTACCAACCGTGGCGCATGGAATCCGGCTAACACCTACAATATGGGCGACTACGTATTCGCACGCAGCACCAACAACGCCGATATCAACTCAATGTGGATAGCACAGCGCGACATAGCAGCTTCGGCCAACGCACCGGTAGCGGGAGACGATTGGGTTGAGTTCCAAGCCCCCAAAGGCGACACCGGTGAGCAAGGCCCGCGCGGTCCGAAGGGCGAAGACGGCATGCAAGTAGCTGGTACACAAGGGCAAACCCTTGTACACAACGGCACCACATGGGTGGCCACTGACCAACTCACACTAAAAAAACTTGATGTGAAAGGTTCGACAAGCTCAGAGGATGCTCTTTTTGAGGTTAAAGACAACGATGGCAATGTTGTTTTCGCTGTATATCCCAACGAGGTACGCGTGTATGTTGACGAAGATGAAAACAAAGCTAAACGAAGCGGACTCATTGTTACAGGCCGCAACACAAAAAGCGACAGCGAGAAGGACTATCTGATTGTCAACCCAACCGGTACACAGGTGTTTGTTGATGAGAACGACGGCAAGGCAAAACGCAGCGGTCTTATTGTAACTGGACGCAACACAAAAGGCGATGCCGAGCAGGATTACCTCATTGTAAACCCAACTGGTACGCAAGTAATTGTTGACGAGAACGACGGCAAGGCAAAGCGTAGCGGTCTTATTGTCACCGGCCGCAACACAAAAGGCGATACAGAGCAGGATTATCTTATTGTAAACCCTGCAGGAACAAATGTCATTGTTGACGACGAACTTGAGAATGATTCAAAAGTGCCGCGTAGCGGTTTTGTAGTTACCGGCCGCGCCACCAAAGACGAAACCCCTACCAACTATCTGAAAGTTGCCACCGACGGTACCCTGATGCATTTCGATGAGTCGGATGCCAAAGTAAAGCGCAGCGGTTTGATTGTAACCGGACGCAACTCCAAAGGTTCCGACGATGAATTTATGACCATAAACTCCGACAGCACACGCTTCTACATTAACGGCGGCAGCGCCAAAGGCGATTTCGGCGTAGCCGGACGTGAAGATGGTGCAAAAGATTCCGGCAACGGAGGCTTTGCTGTTAGTGGCCGCAACGGCTCAAAAGGCAATGGCGCTAACAACCTTTTCAATATCGACCTTGCCACAACAGCAAAAACTCTTAACGAGGAGAACCGCATCTACTGGTATCCTGAAAGGAACGCCTTTATGGCAGGCAAGTTGAAAGTTAACGACCCTAATGAAGTTGGTGAGAACTCATTCAATGCCGGTTACTTGAACAAGGCCAGTGGCGACTTCTCGCAAGCGTTTGGCTATCAATCGGAAGCCACTGGTCAAACGGCAATAGCCATAGGTAATGTGGCAAAAGCCACAGGCAAAAGCTCGTTTGCTTTTGGCGAGAACACAACCGCTGCAGGCGAAAGCTCAGTGGCCATTGGTGTTGGTGCCGCAACTCACTCATCCGCCCAAAACGCCTTTGCTTTTGGCAAGAGCGCAACCGCGCAATCCCAAAATTCGGTAGCCATTGGCGAGAATGCAACTACTGGTACATCAGCTACAAACGCATACGCATTTGGTAAATCGGCCACGGCTACAGGCTCTGCAAGTTATGCTTTTGGTGCTTCGGCAAACGCTTCATATTCAAGTGCCGTTGCCTTTGGAACATCGGCTAAGGCTCAGAATTCAAATGCCTACGCTTTTGGTAACAATGCACAAGCCACAGGTTCAGGCAGCTATGCGTTTGGTGCCTCAGCTTCTGCATCAAGTCAAAATGCTGTCGCATTTGGAACATCGGCCAAAGCTCAAAATTCAAATGCCTACGCCTTGGGTAATGGAGCTACCGCTTCGGGTTCGGGCAGCTACGCTATTGGTACATCAGCTAACGCATCAAAACAGAACTCCTACGCTTTTGGTAACAACACAAAGGCTGCAGGTGTGGGCAGCTACGCATTTGGCTCAGGAGCGACAGCTTCTGGAAAATCCAGTTTTGCATTCGGCGGTGAGGGTGTTGACAACTCTGGCGCAACAACGGATGCACCGAAAGCTACTGCCGATTACTCTTATGCCTTTGGTACGGGAACAACCGCTAGTGGTAAAGGTGCTGTATCTTTTGGCGTTGGTTCAACTGCTTCTGGAGCTTATTCTGTTGCTATGGGATATTATACAAAAGCATTATATGCAAGTGACTTTGCTATGGGATCAGAATCAGAGGCATCAGGTAGTTCTTCAATTGCATTAGGATATAAAGCAAAGGCAATAGGCGCAAAATCGTTTTCTATGGGATGGGAAACTGAGGCCTCAAGTTTCCTTGCTATTTCTATGGGATACCAGTCAAAGGCTTCTGGCTATATGTGCTCCGTTGCTATAGGGGATAATGCAATAGCTTCAGAGCGAACATCTTTTGCTTTAGGATCCAGCGTAACCGCTTCCGGTTATAATTCTTTTGCCTCCGGCTGTCAAACAACAGCCTCAAATGATTTTGCCTTAGCTATGGGAATGCAAACTGTGGCGTCAGGAGAATATTCTACAGCCATAGGATGTGCTACTAAAGCTTCTGGCTATAACGCCACAACTATGGGCTGGGGTACTGAAGCAAAATCAATGTGTGAGACGGCTATTGGATATTATAATTATTCGACTGGAGGCAATGCTAATTCATGGGTGGGAACAGACAGATTGTTTGTTATAGGAAACGGATCATCTGATGCATCTAGAAGCAATGCTATGGTTGTTTATAAGAATGGAAATGCCGATATTTATGGAAAACTCTATACAAAAACATCATCGCAGGATATGGCCGTAAACGCACGTAATGAAGCAAAGACTTCAAGTGCCTATGGAGTGAAAAGTTACAGCGGAGAGGCCACTTCAACAAACTATGGTGTGTATGCTGAAGCCTTTGGTAACTCTGGTACAACCAATTATGGCGTTTATGGCTATGCGCATTGCACGTCAGGCGGTACTAACTACGGAGTATATTCCAATGGGCAAGCCGGTGGCACAACCAGTTGGTCGAAAAGCAGCGATGCCCGTCTGAAAAAAGACGTGCAGACTCTTACCGGCGCTTTGGATAAAGTGCTGAAATTACGTGGCGTTACTTATTACTGGAAGAGCCGCGAAGAAATGGCCGCACTTAAGGGTGTACCAGCCGACAGTCTTGATTACGGATATACTTCAGAACGAGAAATTGGTGTTATCGCTCAAGAACTCGAGGCTGAATATCCCGAACTTGTCAACACTAATGGCGATGGTTTCAAATCGGTCGAGTATTCTACACTTGGCCCTATTCTCATCGAAGCCATCAAAGAGCAGCAGCAGATAATAACCACCCTGCAAAGCGAGAAAGAGGCTCAGCAGAAGGAAATTGAAGAGCTGAAAGCTCAGATGAAAGAAGTTTTGGAGAAATTGAAATAATGCGGTGTAGGGACGCGATTCATCGCCTCCGGCAACGTGGCGTGCCGCATCCGCAAAACCAATCCGCGTCAAATGTAGAGACGGTGCATGTGATGTGAACCCAAAAAGTTGGACAAAAAACTTTATGGGATGTCACATTACTACACGACAGAAATTAAGATGAAGGCAGTACGGATGTACCGCCGAGGGAAAGGTTGCACCACCATAAGCAGAATGCTTGGTGTGCACA
>JAGCFC010000093.1 GCA_017650325.1 Salinivirgaceae bacterium
GGCCTTCTTGCAGTGTCCGCACGACGGCTCGAAGAAGAACAGCACGGTGTATTCGGCATTGATGCCCGAAATGGTTACAGGCTGGTCGTCGAAGGTGTAAAGTTTCAACTCAACTGCCTGATTGCCAACTTGGTTATATCGCAATTCCTCAACACGTTCACGAAGTTTCTCGAGCCAGGTTGAGTCGGCCCAAGTGGCGCGACCGTTCAGGTAATAGTTGTCGCCAAAAAATACGAGCACCTTGTCCATTCCCATTATGTCGCTGTTGTTGTACTTGTTGAAGATAGTCTGCAACAGGAAACGGAACACCTCCTCGCAACCCTCAGCCTTGTCTAACAACATTTTACTCTCTTTGACAATGGTATCTGGAGCTTGAAGAATCATCTTCTCGAAATAGCGGTCGATTTTTGGTTGGAAAAACTGCGTACGAAGCATTCTTGCATCTTGAAAATCAACATTATCGAAGAAATGTTTCTTGTAGAATTTGTATTGGAAAGCCGAGTCAAGCACATTGCCGTCCGAATCGCGCGGAAAGTCGGGAATGTCGATGTCTTTGTTGATACGCAAAACGGCTGCCAGCAACGATTCGTGGTGATTATCCTCGATGTCGGCCCAACGGGCTTTAACTTCTTCATAAAGAAGCGCCAAACTATCGTTGATTATCTTCTTTTCATCAGGAGTCGCTTTTGGCGAACGTTTTCGCAAATTGGTGGCCTTACCATTTTGACTAATCATAAATTGCTGGTAGTCAACATACATACCAACCTCTGCACTTCCCTCCGACTTCAGATATTTGGTTAAATCGGCAGGGTCGCCTGTGAATTTTGTCGATACGCTGAAATCCTGCTCCTTGTCAATCATCAACTCAAAGATTGTGTTGCCTGGCACCAGCACAAAGTAGATTCCGCCCTCGAGCGGTTTTGTACCCTTGAAGATGCCATTGGCCTTTTTGTCAAGTTTGAGAGTATCCTTCACATATTGCTTGTCGCCAAAATAATAGCCCAAATAGACTGTGCTATCGGCCAGGCCATCGATATGTACTTTAATGTTGTAGCCTCCATCGGCTTTGGCGAAATTGCAGCCCACAACCGCAAAAAATGCCAGCAAACAATACTTGATTGACTTCATACTCTTCAATTGACAATGAACGGTTGACAATAGACTGTTTTCAATCTGCGATCAGCAACTATCTGTTTATCAACCTTATAAACAATTCAAAAACAATTCCACAAGTTGTAGTTTGTTCAACAGCAAAGCGTTGAAACCAGTTCAACTTAGAACTTGCACATTATACCAACGCCAGCAATCTCTTTAAATTGTACTTTGCTGCCAACCATTCTTGTCTCGCCGTTTTCCTCAACCGGCACTTTGATGTCATCGTCGTAAATCAGGTGAGTTTGAACCGTGAACGAGATGTATTTGTTGACCTTCATTGCAATCTGAGTCTCCCAACTTACGTCGATATTCTGCGGATTGTGCAGATAGTTCGAGAAGAAATCGGCCTTCGAAGTGATTGAGAAGTTTTTCAGCCATTCGGTTTCAAAATCGCTCTTGCTGTAAACCAGACGCAGATATCCACCGAACTCGCCGCGTGCCTTTTTGCCGTGTTTAATTATAGCTCCCGGCGACGTACTAACCACCGTGCCTGTCGAATCTTTAATCTCAACCATCTCATATTCAGCCGCATCGACGCCAAAAGCTCCTGCATCGGCCAAATCCTGGTCGTTGACTACCGTGTATTTCATAGTAACAGGTGCAAGGAATGCGCTGAAGTAGTTATTCGGCTTATAATCAAGACCAATGGCGCCCATAATGTAGGCAGGTGCAAGGAATGCCGATATTTTCTCTTTTGTAGTGTCGTTCACATAATTATAACCGTTGTCCATCTGCGATTTAAAGCTGACCAAAGCAGCGTAGTAGAACGATTTGTAAGCCTCGTAGCCATATTTCGAAGTGAAATCAATGCGGTCATCGTTCTTTATGAAATCGCCGTCCTTATCCTGCCTCGACATTCCATAGCCAAGGTCGAGAGTGTTGTCCCATGTGTTTTTGCCTGCGCGATAGTTGGCAAACAAGTTCAAAGCAGCGTTGAAAGCTATTGAATTCTGACCGCCCGAAGCCCAGTGCGAAAGCGACGTCTGAGTGGCATTGACCGAAATCACGCCACCTTTGCGCCATCCCTCGGTTGTGTCGGAACTTTGTTTACGAAGTGTTGCCTCACCGTCAGTAACCTGACCCAAAACGAGTTGTGCGCACCCCATAAATGCCACAACTGCAATAAATTTTACTTTCATTTTGTTTTAAATTTAAAGATTTCCAAAAATACACAAATAAGCGTAAAAACGATACCAAAAATATTGTCAGAAAAAAAGTACAGCGAACCTAACAAAAAACACTATCTTACCGAACGAAAATAATGAGAGAAACATGGCAGACGACAACGACAAAAATGGCGGCGATTCGATTCGGGAACTGCTTGACAAACTAAAACTACAAGCGCCCGAATTATACTCTGGCATAGAAAGTTACATCGAGGCCAACGACATTGCCCTACGCAATGCCGAGAACAAAGTGGCCACAGCAAACGCCAACCTTGCCGAGTTGCAGTCGCTCTGCGATTTGTCGAACATGTACGCCGTCACACTTGCCAAAACAGCCGAAAGCGGCAACCGGCTTCTACAATGGACAATTGTTAGCGCCACTCCGGCGACAAAACGGTTGTTCGGCTCAAGCAACTGCAAAGGTCATAAATTGGCCGATTTCATTAACGTATCGCACGAGCCGGAATTGCCCGAGAATATCGACGACAACTATTCCGACACATTCGAGCTATCGCCCATCGACAGCAAGATGCACTTGTCAATCAATGTCATTGGCATGGCCAATGGTTCGGTGGCATGCAACATAACC
>JAGCFC010000094.1 GCA_017650325.1 Salinivirgaceae bacterium
TGCTCAACAAAATTCTCGTCAAAGTAGCGGATTTCAACCTTGTCGGGACGCCAGACATCCTCGCTGATTCCAGGCAGACTCAAGCAACCTTCGTTGAACTTAACTTCCTCATCTGTCGGAAAATCCAGAATTTCAGGATTGATGAGCGTACGCTTGAAATCCTTGCAGGCAGGCTCGTCATCGGCAAAAGGTGTTGCATCAATAATAACCAAACGCAGACTCTGCCCCACTTGCGGCGCGGCCAAACCAACGCCTTCGGCAGCAGCCAAAGTGTCGTACATATTGGCTATCAACTCTTTAAGGCCTTCCTGGTCTTTGATCACTGGCTGCGCTTTCTTGCGCAGAATCGGATTGCCGTAAACTGTTATCGGTAGTATCATTTTCGTTGTTTTTGTTCCATATACGATTGCAGGATGATTGTCGCACTCACGGTGTCAATCAATGCTTTATCCTGTCTTTGCTTCTTTTTCAATCCACCATCAATCATCGATTGGAAAGCGATTTTCGATGTGAACCGCTCATCGACCATCTCAACTGGCGTTTGTGGAAATTCTTCCGCAAGTTTCTTGACAAACGGCCGAATATACTGCATTGATTCCGAATCGGTTGCATCCAAATGTTTAGCATAGCCCACTACAAACGTGTCAACCTGTTCCTTCTGCGTGTACTGCTTCAGAAAATCCATCAATTCAGCCGCAGGCACGGTTTTCAGGCCCGTGGCGATGATTTGCAGCGTATCAGTCACAGCAATTCCGCAGCGTTTGCGGCCATAGTCGATGGCAAGTATTCGTCCCAATCAGATTCCCGCTATTTGTTTGATTTCGCCCATTATACGTTGTGCCAACGCATCGGCCGACTGCTCGTTTTTGCTCTCGGCATAAATGCGGATAATCGGCTCGGTATTCGACTTGCGCAGGTGAACCCACTCGGTCGGAAAGTCGATTTTCACACCATCGATATCGTTAACGCGCTCATTTGCATAGCGTTTCTTCATTTCAGCCAGCACTGCATCGACATTGACTGCAGGTGTGAGCTGGATTTTATTCTTCGAAATAAAATAAGCTGGGTATTTGGCTCTCAGTTCCGATGTTTTGCATTGGCTTTTAGCAAGATGCGTCAAGAACAAGGCAATGCCAACCAATGCGTCGCGACCGTAATGCAATTCGGGATAAATGACTCCGCCGTTGCCTTCGCCACCAATTACAGCATTGGTTTCCTTCATTTTAGCAACAACGTTCACCTCTCCCACCGCAGCAGCCGAATACTGTCCGCCGCGTTGCTCAGTCACATCGCGCAAAGCACGTGTGCTCGACAAGTTCGACACCGTATTGCCTTTAGTATTGCTCAATACGTAGTCGGCCACAGAAACCAGAGTGTACTCTTCACCAAACATCGAGCCGTCCTCGCAGACAATGGCCAAGCGATCGACGTCGGGGTCAACCACAAAACCTACATCGGCCTTCTGCTCACGCATTGCAGCCGAAATCTGTCCAAGATTCTCGGGCAGCGGCTCGGGGGTGTGGAAGAAATTGCCAGTTGGCTCTGTATTCAAACCAACAACATTGCTAACGCCCAGCGCCTTAAACAGTTCGGGCAGAATCAATCCACCAACCGAATTGATCGAATCGAAGACAACCTTGAAGTTTGCCTTGCGAATTGCCTCAACGTCAACAAGCGGTAAATCAACAACTTGTGCAACATGTTTTGCGTTGAATGTCAAATCCTGCTCAATGTGTCCCAGCGAATCAACGTCTGCAAATGAATATTGCTCTTTTTCAGCAATCTCGAGAACCCGATTACCCTCTGCAGCGTTCAGGAACTCACCGTTACGGTTGAGCAGTTTCAAAGCGTTCCACTGTTTGGGGTTGTGGCTAGCTGTCAGAATCAGTCCGCCATCGGCTTTGTGATGAGTAACAGCAAGTTCAGTGGTTGGCGTTGTAGCCAAACCAAGGTCGATAACATCGATACCCATACTAACAAGCGTGCCCAGAACAATGTGCGACACCATGGTACCCGAAATGCGAGCATCGCGGCCAACAACAATGCGCAGTCGCTTGCCGCCGCCATTCTGTTCTTTCACCCACTGCGAGTATGCAGCTGTGAATCTTACTATATCAATGGGGCTTAACCCCTCGCCCACCTTGTCGCCAATGGTTACGCGAATTCCTGAAATTGATTTTATTAGGCTCATAATTATCTCGTTTTTTTGACGTGCAAAAATAGACTTTTATGCGGAAACGTAATTCAGAACCCGACGGTATTTATTCCGCAAATCAACTCTTTGGCAAAATAATAAACCATAGCGCCCGACACAATGAGTTTGATAACCAAGCCTGTCATTATGCCGATAAACGAGCCTAACGCGGCACGGAGCGAACGTCCCGAATCGCTGTTGCCTGTGTATTCGCCTATAAAAGCACCCAGCAACGGACAAAGGAAAATGCCCACCGGACCAAAAAACATACCTACAAAAACTCCGATTGTGGCCCCCCATGTGCCCCGTTTGGTTCCGCCAAATTTTTTAGTTCCCCATGCCGGAACAACGTAATCGAGCGCTACAACAGCCGCCGCAAGCACTCCCATCACAACCATGAATGTGATTGAGAAATTGCCCCAACGTGTGAACTGGAGCAGCAACAACGACAGAAAACTCAACGGCGGACCAGGAATCACTGGCACAAAACAGCCAAAGAATCCTATCAAAGCCAAACAAATACCGAGAAAAAGTAATACGTAATCCATATCTTGCGAAATTACAGGAAAAATACAAGTTATCAAGACGAGAGCCTTACAACATTGAAAAAAATGATTTTTTAAAAATCCGACTTACTATAAATACCAGATCCACGATGAATACAAAGGCCCTTCTTCTCAAGATATTCTCCTTTAACATTTTTGCAACAACATCTAAAGTTTATGGCCCAAATAGGGAAAGAAATAAAATTAAACTTTACTTTTACTAAATCTTAAATTTGGCACTCGCAATAGCAACAGTCGGATTTAAGACACAAACAGCTACTTTTAGGGATTAAACATCAAATAATTAGAAATCAACAAAATGAAAGCATTAAAAGCACTGCAACTGCTGCCAGCACTGGCACTTTGCGCAACAGCCGTGGCTCAAACACCAGCCACAACCAACATTCAAGGCAGTAAATACCCTGCCATTTACCCCGACAACACCATTGAATTCCAGCTTCGGGCACCCGAGGCCAGCAAGGTTCAAGTGGACATTTGCGGGAAAAAGTACGACATGACTAAAAATGCCGAAGGCGTTTGGTCGGGCAAAACCGAGCGCATTGTGAGCGGCATTCAGTACTACAGCCTGATTGTCGATGGTGTGTCGGTGAACGACCCGGGCAGCGAGACATTCTTCGGCTGCGGCCGCATGATGAGCTGCGTTGAGGTTCCGTATCTCGACGGCGGCAAACAGTATCAGATTCAAGACGTTCCTCACGGCTGCGTCCGCACAGAGAACTACTTCTCGAACGTAACTAAATCGTGGCGCACAATGTACGTTTACACTCCGGCTGGCTACGACACCGACAAAGACAAAAAATACCCTGTGTTCTACATCATCCATGGTGGTGGCGAGGACTGCCGCGGCTGGGTTAACCAAGGACGCGGAAACATCATCCTCGACAACTTGGCTGCCGAAGGCAAGGCTGTTCCGATGATTCTTGTCAGCCTCGATGCCAATGTGGCTGGTTATGATGCAGTTGAGAAAGAGATCATGGAAAACATAGTGCCGTTTGTCGAGAAGAACTACCGCGTTGACGCCCGTCCGCAAATGCGCGCTCTTGGTGGCCTTTCGATGGGCGGACTCTACACAATGCATGTGGGTATGCCACACAACGATTTCTTCGGCTATCTGGGTGTGTTCAGCTCGGGCTGGTTTGCCAACAATCAAGGAAACGAAAACGACCCTGGCGCCAAATGTTACAAGTATCTCGAGGCCAACAAAGACAAATTCAACAAGAACATCAAACTTTTGTGGCTTTCGCAAGGAAGTTCAACAGACATTGCCTACAACAACTGCAAAGTGATGATGCAAAAATTTGATACTATGGGAATTAAATACGAATTCTACGATTCGAAAGAGGGCGGTCACACTTGGCCCGTTTGGCGCGAGGATTTGTATCTGTTCGCACAAAGACTCTTCAAATAATTCAAAGATCCAATAAATGAAAATGAGCAGCCGATCGGAGAAACACCAATCGGCTGTTTTTTTCATAAAAAACCTTGAATGGCACATTGATATTCAAAAAAAATAAACACTTTTGAAAAAATTTTCGCACGAATGGCAGATTAATAGAAAATGTTAAAAAACAAACTAAACATAATCGCACTGCTGGTTGGACTGGCTATAATGTCATCATGCGACAATTCAACTAATAATCAATACATTCTAAGTCTAAACCATGCCAACTTGACATGGCGTGGCGATTACGACGCATCCACTCACCGAATGCAATACACTGGTGAATGGTCAGGTTGCGGATGGTGGTTCGGTGACGACAGCGTTAAGCCGGCAGCCGACTTCAGCGATTACGACCAATTGGTTGTATCAGTTGACAGCATTGTTGGCGATAGCGTAACACTCTATCTGAATGCAAGATACACAACCACCGATGTTGTCTCATCGGAATCGGCTCCCATTGTCAACGGACGAGCTACCCTGCGTATCGATTTGGACCCCGTTGGCAAGTCGCGTGTACTCGAAATATATGTTATGAGCAAGTCGCCATGCGAACTTAGCTTCAAAAAAGCCTTGTTTAAGAAGGCCACCAAATATGGTAAACCTCATGTGATAAAAGTTTACGATGGTTTTATTGACGCCTCTGAATTCGATGGTTACAGCGATGATGCTTTGGTATCGTTCAATTATTATGCCAATGGCGAGATGACTTACGTTACCGATTCCGGCACAGTCGAACACATGGAAAACTGGGGCATTGGACTGGTAACATCGAGCGCTGATGTGATTGGAACAACCTGCCCCGGACGGCGCATAATCTTGAAAAAAATTGGCGAACAATCGTACGATTGTCTTTTAGGCGACATCAGATATATGCTTGATTTGGCAGACGATGACGGTGAGCGAGGTCTTTACTGGGCTGTATGGACTGGTGGCAATGTTACTGATGTTCGTATCATTAACGTAACAATTTGCGAGGCGAAAAATCGATAACTGAATTATAGATTCGAAAAGTATAATTTGTTGGTTGGAGCGTTGTTTTATCGATTTTGAATGTCAGTCTGCATCACTCCTAACCTAATAATGCAAAAAAATAAAACCAAAATAAAAGCAATGCGTATGATTGCTTATTAACAACAAAAAGGGAAAATGAATAAATCTTTCAATAAAATTGTGTTGCTGGTTAGTGCCGCAGTTGTCGTTTCGTGCAGTGCACCGAACAAAAATTCAAAATACGAACTTAGCCCTGATGAAGTGAACCTAACTTGGCGAGGCCAATATAACAACGAAACCCACCGTATGCACTATACTGAAGACTGGGCGGGTTGCGGTTGGTCGTTTGGCGACGACAGCATAAAGCCAACAGCCAACTTCAGCGACTATGATCAATTAGTTGTGTCTGTTGAAAACATCACTACCGACACAACAACCATCTACTTGAATGTCAGATACACAACATCGAGTATTATCACTTCGGCATCTGCGCCAATTGTCAACGGGCAAACAACTTTGCGTGTTGATTTAGACCCGGTTGGCAAATCGCATGTGATCGAGGCATACGTAATGAGCAAACACCCGTGCGATCTGGTTGTAAAAAGTGCGGCACTCAGCAAAGCAATTCAATACGGCGATGAGCACGAGTTAAAAATGTATGACAGTTTTATTGATGCTTCCGAGTTTGACAGCTACAGCGATGACGCATTGATTTCATTCAATTACTTTGCCGATGGCGAAATGACTTACGTATCTGATTCCGGCACCATTGAACCGATGAACAACTGGGGCATTGGCATTGTATGCTCTAGCGCCGATGTGATTGAAGCTGTTTGCCCGGGAAGAGCCATTATGCTTAAAAAGATCGGTAAGCAATCGTACACATGCCTTTTGGGCGACATCAGATATATGCTCGAAGTAAAGGACGATGATGGAGAATGCGGTTTGTACTGGGTTGTATGGACTGGCGGCAATGTTACTGATGTACATACCATTAACGCAACTATTAGAGAGGCCATTCATTAACAGATTGATAGAATTTTTTATTGTAGAGACGCTTATTGTGATGTGAACCCAAAAAGTTGGACAAAAAACTTTATGGGATGTCACATTACTACACGACAGAAATTAAGATGAAGGCAGTACGGATGTACCGCCGAGGGAAAGGTTGCACCACCATAAGCAGAATGCTTGGTGTGCACA
>JAGCFC010000010.1 GCA_017650325.1 Salinivirgaceae bacterium
AACAACCATACCCTTGTAGCCCCACTCGCCACGCAGAATATCGTTCACAAGGTATTCCGAAGCGGCGCACGGCACACCGCGGAAACGGTTGTAGGCCGTCATAACTTCCTTAACGCCAGCCTTTGTCACCAAATCTTTGAAAGCGGGAAGATAGGTCTCGCGCAGGTCGCGTTCCGAAACCACGGCATCGAAACGGTGACGGTTGCTCTCGAGCCCCGAGTGCACGGCGTAGTGCTTCGCGCAAGCGTGAGCCTTCAGCACAGGCGCATTGGGGTCGCCCTGCAGACCGCGAACAACGGCCATTCCGAGTTGACCTGTCAGATACGGGTCTTCGCCGTAGGTTTCCATACCACGTCCCCAGCGCGGGTCGCGGAAAATGTTGATATTGGGCGTCCAAAACGTCAGTCCCTGATATTGTCTTACGCGCCCGCTGCGCACGGCTTTGGTGTATTTAATGCGTGCCTCGTCGGAAACGGCGGTGAACACTTGCTCAATCTTTTCGGTATCGAACGAAGCAGCCATACCAATCGGCTGCGGAAAAACGGTGGCAGAGCCGTTGCGGGCCACGCCGTGCAGGGCTTCGTTCCACCAGTTGTACGACTTGATACCAAGCCGCGGAATGGCGGGCGACGAGTTCAGCACGAGCGACGCTTTCTCTTCGAGCGTGAGTTGCGGCAGCAGGTCGGCGGCGCGCTGTTCGGCCGTCGGCGAGTTTTGCTGTGAGCACGATTGCAGCAGAATAACCATCCCCGCAACAGTGAAGAACAAATTTCTTTTCATAATCGAATTACGTGTATAGTTTAAACTTCACAAATATAGGCATATACAAATGCGAACAAAGCCCCGCAGGTTGGCACAATCGTGCGGTTTATCGTTTTTTTCGGTTGAATGGGCGATATGGCCCTTATTTCACATTGATAGTCACCGTTGCGGGTTTTAATCCGTCGCCTTTTACTGTGAGCGTGGCTGTGCCAGTTTCCGTTTTGGCTTCTACTACAACCACAACTTTGCCGTGGAATGTTTTCATTGTCGGTTTTGTGAATACTTCGGTAGATGTTGCGTCGCCGTTGCAGGCGGAATTGAATTTTGCAGAGCCGGAGACGCTGAAAGTCAGTTGGTTGGCGGCGTCGGGGCAGAGGTTGCCGTCTTTATCAACCACAGAAACCGTCACAAAACTCAAATCGGGCGAATCTTGCGGCATACCGTTCATTAACGACGTGGCGGTCAGCGTATTACGGTCGGCTTCCAAAACCAAATGATGCGGCTTGCCGGCGGTTTTGATGATTTTTTCTTCCGCCTTGTTGCCATCTTTGTCGTAGGCAACCACCTTGATTTCGCCCGGCTCGTATTTGACATTCATCCAGCGCAGACGGTAGCGGTCGAGGCGGTTTTTGCCTTCGGGTGCGTTGGGGTCTGCAAATTTTGACATATCGCCCCACGGCATTTTTACATCGACACGGTTGTTGCGGTAGTCGTCGAGCGTCATATCAATGTGGCGTTTTTTGCCTTGCGACTTGCCATTGATGAACAGTTCGGCTTCGGGATATGATGTATAAACAAACACCGGCGTTACTTGTCCCTTGCGATTGGGGAAAGTCCAGTGGGGGAGTACGTGGAGCGTTTTTTCTTCGGGAGCCCAATGTGTCCTATACAAAAATGCGCGGTCTTTGGGCAGTCCTGCAAGGTCAAAAATTCCAAAATAACTGCTCCTCGACGGCCAATAATCGTCGTAAGGGGTAGGCTCGCCGAGGTAGTCGAAACCAGTCCAAACAAATTCGCCTGTTACCCACGGCGCTTTGTCCTGCCAAATCCAATCGTCGTCGGGCAAATTGCTCCAAATACAACTTTCGAGGTCGTAACTCGAAATCTGTCCGTCGTCGTATGCGTCGCCGTGGACTTCCTCGACGGGGAATTTATATACACCACGGCTCGAAATCGTGGAAGCGGTCTCCGTGCCGAGGACAAGTCCTGTGGGCGAATTTTCATGCCCCTTGTCATAGACGTGCAGACGGTAATTGTAGCCTGGCACGTCGGTATTTTGAAAAACTCCCGATTCAATGCACAAATCTCCACGGTCGAGGCCTTGTGTGCAGGGGCGTGTGTTGTCGAGTGAGTGTATCAGGTTCTGTATCAGGCGTGTATATTTCAGTCCCACTGCGCTGCCTTGGTCGGGGATTTCGTTGCCAATGCTCCACATCACGATAGATGGATGGTTTCTATTGACGACAACGAGATTCTCAAAATCGCGTTGCCACCACGGACGACCGTCAGCGTTAGGCGACTGATTATCAATTTGTTCAAAGAAAATTGCATAACCGTTCTTACATTTTGGCGATACCCACATATCGCAAGATTCAGCCATAACGAGAATGCCCATTTCGTCGCAAATGTCCATCTGCCATGGCGCGGGAATGTTGTGGGAGGTGCGGATTGCATTGCAGCCGATTTCCTTCAACAACCGCACTTGACGGCGGAATGCAGCCTTATTGAAAGCCGAGCCGAGCGGTCCCAAATCGTGATGCAGACAAACGCCGCGAAATTTGGTGAGTTTGCCGTTGAGTTTGAATCCCTCTCCGCCATATTCCACGGTGCGGATGCCGATGTTAGTGCGCTGTTGGTCAATGAGTTTGCCGTCGCAGATAATCGACGTTTCAAGCACATAAAGTACCGGATGTTCAGGCGACCAAAGTTTGGGATTATTGACTGTAAAAATCTGTGTGGTTTCGTCGCCCGACAAATCGGTCTCGGTATGCGCCACTTCCGAGCCATTGCCAATTAAAGTGTGCAACACTTTGATTTTTTGACGGTTGGAGGTGCGCAATGCGGTTGTAACGGTAATCCTTGCCGATTTAGCCGAAGTGCCGTCAGAATTGATGCCCTCAATGCCCGTTGTCCTTGCAAAAATACCGAAAGTCTTGACCGCCACATCTTGCGAAAGCGACAGTCTTACAGGACGATACAATCCTGCGCCCGGATACCAGCGGTTGGATTCCTCGCGGTTTTTGAGGTGGACGGCAACGGAGTATTTGCCAGGCGTGATTTTGCCGCCGTTTTTGGGGAGATAGGGCGTGATGTCGAGGGCAAAAGTGGTGTAGCCATACGCCCAATAGCCCGCAAATTTGCCTTCCACATAAACTTTTGGCTCTGCCATCGCGCCGTCAAAAATGAGTTCGGCGTGGCTGTATCCGTCGGGAATTTCGATTGAATTTCTGTACCAACCTTCGCCAATCCACGGCAGAGAGCCGGTGCGTCCGGTCTTTTCAGTGGCTTCGAGTTCGCCATTTTGTTCGATTGCAACTACCTGTTTGTCAATCTCTTTGTCGAAAGGGCCAGAGATTGCCCAGTCGTGCGGGATTGTTACAGATTGCCATTTGGAATCGTCGAAATTAGGATTTTCCGCGCCCGACTGTGCGCCTTTTTGGAATTTCCATCCGCCAAGAAGCAGATGTTCAACATTTTGCGCATCAGCCATCAACGCCGATGCAGAAATTGCTATTGATAATATAAGTCTTTTCATCGTTCAACTTGTAGTTTTATTCCCCCTCATACTCCATCCAATCAAAATCCGCATACCCTTTGCCGCCTTGGGCAAATATGCCTAACATTACGCCGGTGAAGCCGCCGATGACTTCGGTGGTGAGGTAGCGGAAGTCCATACGTCCGAGGGATTGGAATTTTTTGTCGTCGTCGGAAACTTCAAGGTAATAAAACTCTTTGTCGGATGTGATGCGGAGATATGCCGTAGTGGATTTCAACTGTATTTCCTTGAACGAATGTGCCATTTCGCCAATGCGGATGTTGGAGCGTGCATAAAACTTGCCGCCACGTTTTTCTACCAAAACATCATAATGATTGAGCGGCGCGGCGTAGGCTGTGAGCCCCGTCTGCATACCGTCGGTGAGGCGCGAAAAATCAACCAAAACCGTTGCCGAAAAATTGCGTTCGGTCTGCCGTCTTGCCACAAATGTTGGCGATGTGGCGTGGTCGAGAGTGATTCCGGCGGCGGGTTTGAGCCTCAACCAACCGTTGCGCTCGGTGAGCGAATAACGCGAAAGGTCGGGGTTGCCAATGCTGTGCCAACCCATCGGAAGTCCCAACGAAGAATAACTGTCGGCGGGGGCGTTGCGCTTGACGAAATTGAAATCCTCACGCAAAGGTTCGGGCGCAAAAGGCACTTGCGGCAACGTGGCGCACTGCATATCGGTTTGCAAAGTGCCGTTGCCATTTACCACAGGCCAAGCGTTCTTGTCCCAACGCACGGGCGCAAGGAAAGTTTCACGACCCATCACGTGCAAAAGGTATCCACTTGTGCGGTATCCAAGGCAAATCATCCACCACGACGAATCGGGTGCTTGCACAAAATCGGCGTGACCAAGTCCTTGAATATCACTATTCTGCATTTCCATACTAAAATGTGTGAGAATCGGGTTTGCCTTGTTGTTTTCGTAAGGACCAAAAAGCGAGCGGCTGCGGAGGATATTCACGTGGTGTCCCTGTTCGGTGCCGCCCTCAGCCAACATCATATAATACCAACCGTCTTTTTTGTAGATATGAGGACCTTCGGGGTAACGTCCGCCAAGACCGACGCCAAGATGATGAATTTCACCGATTTTCTTGCCGGTAGCCACGTCGATTTCACAAATCTTGATGTCGCCCTCCTTCCAAAGAAAATAGCATTTGTCGTCCTCAAAATACAATGTCGGGTCGCAACTACCAATGGCAAAGTCAATTACAATAGGTTCAGACCATTCGCCGGCGGGGTTGTCGGTATAGACATAAAAATGCCTGCGCGACGGGAAAACAGTTGTCACCATATAAAACCGTCCGTTGTGATGTCGGATTGTGGTGGCATATACGCCCGCATTTGTCCAACCGCGTTGAGCATTATCCTGATTGTAGATACCTGTGAGGTCGATTTGCGACTTTCGGGTAAGACAGTTGCCCACTTGTTCCCAATGAATCAAATCCTTGCTATGAAACACCGGCACACCCGGAAAATATTGGAACGTGCTGTTAACCAAATAGAAATCGTCGCCCGCACGGCACACGCTCGGATCGGCGTGAAATCCCGGCAAAACAGGATTCTTAAATCCCTGCGCCACGCAACAACCTGCACAACACAAAGATAGAAGTGCGCAAGACACAAATCTTTTCATTGTTTTTGAAGTTATTAAATGTTAAAAATCCGTTTTCCCGACCAGATTGTCAACACAAATATAATCACAAAATTAATTATAAAAGTATTTATTACTTTTATTAATTTCAAAAAGCGGCATTTCCCGTAACCTGAAATAGCAAACCAAGCCCCGTAGGTTGGCACAATCGTGCGGTTTATCGTTTTTTTCGGGTGAATGGGCGATATGATTGTTGACCCCGCCAAAATGCTGCTGACACTTGTGGGCGGACTCACACAACCGATTTTCCAAAACGGACGGCTGCGCGCCGACCACAAAATAGCGCAATCGCAGCAGCAGGCGCAGATTGCTTTCGGCGACGCATTGCTGCGAGCGGGCTGCGAAGTGGCCGACGCCCTGTCGGAATGCAGGGCTGCCGAACAGAAAGCAACGTTGCGCAAGGCTCAATCCGACGCTGCGCAGAAGGCTTTCGAAAACAGCCTGCTTCTAATGCAGCACTCGCAATCGGTTGGCTATCTGGAAGTTCTGACCGCCCAATCGTCGTGGCTCAACGCACAGCTGCAAACCACCGCCGACCGCTTGCAATGGCAACAGGCAAAAATCAATCTCTATAAGGCTTTGTGCAGGTAAAAAACGTTTGGCTGTGATAGCATAAAAAAACGGCAAGCAATTAAAACTAATCGTTTGCCGTTTTATGATTTGATTATCAGCATCTATCAGTGCATTTACCACTGCATCTCCCACATCGCCTTTTCAACCTGTTTGCCTTGCGACGCGTTCATCTTGCCAAAGTTAAAGCCTACGCCGAGAAGGAAATAGCGCCCCATAACCGAGCGGTACACATCTTCGACATAATCGGCCGTGGCGGTTCGGTGAAGCGATTTCTGACGATTGAGAATGTCGGACACTTTAAGGCTCGTGGTGAATCGGCCGAAAGTTTTCGATATGCCAGCATTCCAAAGTAGTTCGGGCGTTCCGTACCCCTGCGAGTAGCCGCGATACCACATATAACTGACATTGCTGCTGAACTCCCAGTCGCTGTTGGTGGTGGCCAGAAAATCGAGACTACTGCCAAAATCCCAGGTGTTCATATCTTCAACGCTGTTGACCGAATAGTGCGAGCGGCTGTTCATTGCAAAGCCCGAAACGGTAACCGACAGCCAACTCTGTCGGTACATCAGGCTTGGGAACAGGCCCAGCGACAGTGTGTTGGTGCGGCTCTCGGCAAATCCGCTTTTGCCCGAATAGAAACGCTCTTCGGTTCCATCGTTCCAGAACCACGACATAAGGCTTGAATAATCGAAATGGTCTTTGTCAATCGACTGCAGCGCGCCTGTGGCCTGATAGCCGACACCGAGATTGTAACTGACATCGGCATCAAGAGTAAGGGTGAAATGGTCGTTGCGGCCAAACGGCTTGTTGTACGACGCATAAACCGACGTGTTCACTCCGAGACTCTTTGAATTGACAGGAATCGAATACCTTACCCCTTGATTATCAAACCAGTTGGCCGACACAATGGGGTTGCTGACAATGCCGCCGTCAAGAAAAATCTCGAAGAACGAGAAATCCTTCGGGTTGGTTTTCCGCAATGTCAGAAACATATTATGAGCGAACTGCGGACGCAGATAAATGTTGCCTACGCTTATCTGCACGGGGTTGCTCAAGTTGAGTGTGGGGACGATTCTTGCTCCCGACGGTGTTGTGCTGCGCCCCGAATAGCGCAGGCGGGCTGTGAAATAGTCGGTTTTATGCTGATAATCGACAAAAGGCGCCCAGTTGAATATCCACTCGCCGCGCCCCACCTCGCTGTCCAGGCCAAGGTGTCGGGTGGTGGTGATATTCTGCTCCTCGTTTATCTGAAGGCCGAACAGAAGCGAGAATTCCTGTTTCTTGTACTGCATCAACAGGCGTTGGCGCAAGTCGTAGTCTTCGTTTCGGGAATATGACGAATAGTAGTCGCTGCGGCTCGCGTCGTTAATGTCAGTTGCGGTCTTGTCGGTTTTCGAATTGGTGTAACTGCCAGTGTTCCTGATTTGTACCGCCCAATTTTCACCTATCGGCTCCACATACGACAGCTCCAGTTCAGGCATAAGCGTGCGGGTGCCGTTGTCGTAGTCAAGGTCGCGCCTGTCGGTGGCGGCGCCCATTGTGGTCAGCGAGCGCTCACGGCTTTTCCCGTCCGAATGGTCGAGCATTAGCATTCCGTTCAGCGTCAGGCTGCGGCGCTCTCGGCCCAAATCGCGCACACCCACCTCAAGTTCCGAAAAGACTGAAACGGTGGTGGCGTTGGTGCTTGCCGACGACGTGCTGCTGTTGTCCTCGACGCCGTTGGTGGAAGTTGTCGAACTGTTGTCGGTGGTGGCGTTCTGCCAGCCGAAATTAAGATACGGACGGAACGCGAACAGATACTTCGACTTGTCGGCGTTTTTGAGTTCGGCGGACAGGCTTGCGCTGTGGCTTTTGTTCTCGCCGCGGAACACACCGTCGGTTTGCAGGCTCGGGTTGTCTTTTACGAACGACGTCCGCGACGACTCTTCGTTGACAGTCTTGCGGTTGTAGTTGTAGTTTGCGCTGACGTTCGATTCCAGATTAAGAAAACGCGTGGTGTTGTAGTTCAGACCTGTTTGGGCGGAAGTGGTCAGTCCGCGCTTGCCCGCCAAAAGGTCGTTGCTCATACCTTCCATCTCAAAATCCATAAACTCCTCCGACATTCCGCCAGGTTCGGGCGCGTTCATTCCAGTGGCGAGCATCACCAGTTGGTCGTTCTGCGAATAGTGCGACAGCATTGCGTTGGCATTGTAAAGCACCTGTCCCTGCCCCTTGTGCTCCAGTTCGTCCTTGGGCAGCAACGACGCTCCGCCACTTGCTTTCAGCGTGCCAAACCAGCCTTGCTTGTACTCCTCTTTAAGTTGAAGGTCGATAACCTTCTCTTGGTCGTCTTTGGTGCCGATTCCTGTAAACTGCGCCTCGTCTTTGGCGCGGTCAATCACCTTCACCTTATCGACAATTTTGGCAGGAAGGTTTCTGACAGCCATTGCGGGCTCTTTCATAAAAAGAGTTTTGCCGTCCATTGTTATCTTGTTGACTTGCTCGCCGTTAACCTTGACACTGCCGTCGTTTGAAACTTTGATTCCAGGCATTTTTTTGAGCAAGTCGCCCAACATTGCGCTCTCCGTCACGTGGTAGGCGTTGGCGTTGTATTCAATGGTGTCGCGCTTCACCTTGACGGGAACGGCCGTCGCCGTAACGGTAACGCCCTCTATCTGTATGTCGCTCGGCGTGAGCGGAATACGGCCTAAATTGCGTTCGTTTTCAAACTCCTGCACCCTGATATCGCACGGCTTGAGAAACGGCTCGTATCCCATCACCTCAATATGAACATCGTATCGGCCCTGCTTGACATTGCTGATAACCACGCGCCCCGCATCGTCGGAAATGCCGTAATTGCTTATCACGGTGTCGTCTTTCTGCGTGAGCCAGACGGCGGCGTAGGGAATTGGCTCACCCGTTTGGGCGTCGGCAAGGGTGGCCTTCACCGACACCGTGCGCACGCTGTTCATCATATTCATTATTTGCCCGTTGGCACAAACCGCAACTGTGGCGGCAGCAATAAGAAGGATTATCCGTTTCATAACTCACACATTTTTTTGTTCGCACGGCAAAATTGAAGTGGCCGTAAAACCTGTGCAAATAAGAGTGCGCGAACCCGACATTTTGGGCCACGAACACGACATCGGGGCGTTTGAACTCTGTTTCGGATAGTTTACCTTTGTGTCAAAACGATTGAAAATGGACACGAATATTTTCGGCACAAAAGATTCTGACCGCAGGGTTGCGCGGCGTCGGCACCTGTTCACGCTGATTACTGCCATTTTGGTCAGTTACACGGTTTGGTCGCTGATTGAAGTTTGGGGCGGCGACTACGGAACCTACCAGCGCGGCATCGGCGAAATAATTGCCGATTTCATAACGAGCGCCATCGAGACGGTCATCATTATGGAATGCTCTTTCCTGATTTGCAAAATGGTGCTGCGCGTTTTCCGCAATGCGCAGTACTCCACGCTCATTCTGCTGTTCCAGAATCTGATACTCCTTGCGTCGGTGATAATCACGGCGGGGGCGCTGTCCTACATATCGCATCTTTTCTATTGGAACGAATTGGTTTTTTCGTGGGAATCGTTTCTGTGCTACAGTTTGGTGGCCTTTTTCATAACATCGGTTCTGTTCACATCGTTCTTGACAAACCGCTACCGCGACGAAGCCGAAAAGGCCCTGAAAGCCGAACTGCAACTGAAGGAAGAGAAGGCGCTCACGCTGCAAATGTCCGTCGAAAAACTCAAATTGAAGACCGATAACCACTTTGTATTCAACTCGTTGGCCACATTGGGCAATCTGATAATGACCGACACGCAAGCCGCCGCCGATTTCTGCAACTCAATGAGCCGAATGTACCGCTACATTGTAACCAAAGGCGACGCCGTGACCGTTCCCGTCAGTCAGGAATTGGCTTTCACTGAAGAGTATGCTAAAAACATCACTCTTCGATACTCAAACGTAAATATCAGCATCGACCCCGCGCTACGCCAAACCGATATGCTCATTCCGCCGCTGTCGTTACAAAGTCTGCTCGAAAACGCCATCAAGCACAACAGCCACACTGCCGACAAACCGCTAGAAATCAGCGTCAGCCGCACGGACGACGGCGTTGTGGTGTCGAACAATCTGAATCCGCTCAAGAGTAGCATAACAACCACAGGCACAGGTCTTAAGACGCTACACGACAGGTATTCTATGATTTACGGCAAAGAAATAACCGTCGTTAAGACCGAAACCTGTTTTTCTGTTCAATTGCCACTGATACCGAATGATTATGAAAGTTCTGATAATTGAAGACGAGCGTCCGCTTGTGCAGGGCCTGCTGTCGATTCTTGAAAACTGCGGGCGCAATATTCAGGTGATTGGAACGGCCGCCAACATTCCCGACGCCGTGGCAATGATTCGCGCCTGCCCCGACCTTGAACTGATTTTCGCCGACATCCGCATCGAAGACGGCTACAGTTTCGACGTGTTCGGCGCCGTGAGCACACCAACGCTCTGATTGTGTTCACCACAGCCTACGAAGAGTATGCGCTCAAGGCTTTCGACTTCGACTGCATCGACTATGTTATGAAACCGTACGACAAGACCGATATTTTGAGCGCCCTTGAAAAATACGAGCGCCGCATTCTGCACACGGGCGTTGACGACGCGCGGCGGGCGTCGGACAATATGCGCGGCCGCCAGTTGCAGTACCGCCAGCGGCTCGAACTGCACCGCGCCGACTCAACGCGCATTGTCGATACGCAGGAAATCTGCTACATTGAATATGAGTTGGGCAGCATCCGCGTGTTTTGCAACGACAAGTTTTCGGGTTGCGTTGATAAATCGCTTTCCCGATTGTATGAAGAATTGAATCCCGACATATTTTTCAAAGTATCAAGGAATTATATAATCAACATCAGTCAGGTAGACCGCATCCGCCCAACACTGAAGCGCAACAAACTCATCCAACTCAAAGCCCCGTACCAAAATGTCAGGATTGAAGTGGTTATGGAATCGGTTAAGGTGCTGAAGGGGAAGTTGTTGTAGAATTTTGCAGATACAAATACCTGCTTCGGGGCTACAATGTTGTTCTGCTCACCTTGTGGCGCAAAAACAACCGGACCCCACTATAGAGTCCGGCCATCAAAAAATCTATTCGCATTTCCGATTATCGGCCATTACACCGACGGTGTGATAAAAACCCGCCACGAGCCATCGACCGAACCGCGCTCAATGTAATGTTTGTCAGTCAGTTGGTTGACTAATTTCTTCACGGCCGACATATTGATTTTCAAGTGATTCTGCATATCGGCCAACGTCAACACGGGTTCTGACATCATCAGCATAAGCAGTTTGCTGTAGTTCGGCGAACGGAATTCGATACGCTCACCATCGTACCACCAGAGATTCTCGTCGTGCTCGGTCAGGAAGCAGACATCAGTATAAATCTCGTGAGCCATCATACTCTTGAAATAATGTACAAACGGTCTGATATCCTGTAGTTTGGCATTGGCTCCGGCAAATGGTTCCGGCCCAACAATCAGGTCGGCGGCGTGCAAGGCTTCCAGATACTCGTTCTTCAACCGGCTGCGCACCACTATCATAGGGTAGTCGTGTTTAGTCAGAATGTAATTGACCAGCAACCGCGCAATGCGGCCGTTGCCATCCTCAAACGGGTGAATGCGAATGTAGCGGTAGTGGAACAGCACCGCCAATTCAACCGGCGAGAGTTTGCCGTCGGCTTCAGCCTTGTTGTACCAATCTACAAGGTCGGTCATCAGAGCCGGCGTCTCCTCAGGCGACGCATATTCAAAACGGTCGCCATAGCGGGTAATGACGCTGTTCGGACGAGTTTTGTACTGCCCTGCGTGAATGGTGTAACTTGTTTGCATTCCACCCGGCAGCGTGCGGTGAACGGTGTAATCCTCGCGCAGCAAAGTTCTGTGCAATGTGCGGATAAAATTCTGTGTTAAAGGCGTTTCCTTTACAAGAGCCTCTTCCTGCATCATATTGAGCGTTACATTGCTTGCCGCCATATCCTGCACATCCTTTACTTTGGCCTCGCCAATAACCTTGCCAAAAAGCAAGAGAATTTCCGTCTGCCCGTAAGTCAGCGTATTGCCCTCAATATGGTTTGAGTTGAAATTGAAATCGATAGTAAACCTACGGCTCAAACGGGCTCTGTCGGCTTCCGACAGCGGCTGTAATTTCTGCCATTCGTCAATGGCTTTTTGTAATGTAAGGTATCTCATATCGATTAAATTTTATAATAAAGTGGCTAAACAGCCACCTTTTCGCCGACAAAAATACATATTTATTTTTAGTCAGAACAATTTTCAAGAATCTTTTGTCTAAAACACAACTAAAAAGGTGGCTAGTTAGCCACCTTTTACGTGTAATATCGCAAATTTTACCCGTTCGCAACCATATTTCTCGCACGCGCACCAGAGTATGGAATGGCCTAAACGTTTTTTGTGATTACCGCCACAGCGCAAGGCATCTTGCCTTCAACAAGGTGATACTCAACGTTTTCATATCCTGCGTTTTTGAAAAAAGCCTTGTACGATTCAATGTCGAATTGCTTTTTGAAATTCGCCCCCGCCTTTTCAAAAATCTTGACAAAAACGTTTTCCTTGCCATTGCTGTATATGTTTATGTATGTGGGGATTATAACTTTTCCGCCAGGCTTGCAGACACGCACAAGTTCCGAAATCGCGGCAACGGGGTTTTCCAACAAGTGAATCACGTTTCCTGCCACAACCTTGTCGAAACTGTTGTCGGGATAGTCAATCTTTGTCATATCCAACGGCTTGATTTCCACATTGTTGAACTTGCGTAATTTTTTTGCGGTCTGTTTCAGCATCTTTGGCGAGAAGTCTGTGGCCGTCAGGTGTTTGCATATGGGCGCAACATACACACTGATTGCACCCGTTCCGCAGGCACATTCCAAAACATCATCATTGCCATCTATTTGTTCTGCAACGGTTTTACCCGTGTTAGCATAAACCTTTCCGTTGTAGGTGTTCTCAAAAAAATCGTAGGCAAAAGCCACTTTATCCCAAAACATAACTATCGGTTTTTATCGTTTAAATATTTGATATTTAATTATTTCTCGCACACGCACCAGAGTATGGCGTTGTCGGTATGGATTTCGACTTTTGAATATCGGGCCGAAAGGATTTCGCTGATTTCGTTCTCAGTGTGGAATGGCGCTGTGAACCAGCCTTTTGGCGCAAGAATGCGGCGGACAAGCCAGTCGGTACGGCGCAGTTTTCCGCGTATGTAGAAGCACGCAATGAATTTTCCGCCAGGACGCAGCACGCGGCAGGTCTCATCGAAGGCTTTCAGTTTGTCGGGGAAAGCGTGAAATCCGTTCATACTCATTACCACGTCAACGCTCTGATTTTCAAACGGTAGTTGGCCAACATCGCCTTGCGTGAGCGCTATGTGAGCGGCATCGCCCAACCGCTGACGGGCTTGCTGAAGCATATCGGCGCTGTAATCGAGACAAGTGATTTTTGCGTTTTTGAGCCGCAGCCACTTTTCGGCCGTGAAAACCGCCGTGCCGCACGGAACGTCTAAAATGGTGCCCGAAAAATCATCGGGAATGAACGAAAGCAACTTTTGCGCAATGGCCACATCGTCGGTGCCGCCCCAGAAAAACTTGATATAGGCACGGGCGAAAATGTTTCCCTGTGTCAGAACCCCGTCGTAAATGTTCTTTGAGTCGTGGTAGGCGCTAATGATTTTGTCTTTTCCTATTTTGCTCATAATTAATCGTTTTTGTTTTATGACGCAAAAATATGGCGGCGGGTGTGCAACTTGGTTGCAATGATTCGAGTTTCAAAATCTTTTTTGCGCAAGAAGCGAGCAAGTCGATTTTTTCAGTAGTTCTATTTTGTTTTTTTGGCAGAGTTGTAAAAATTCAACTACATTTGATTCTACTAAAAAGAACAACTTAATATGTTTACACAAGATAACGGGCTGTATATTGCCCACTGTGCCGACGGCCCAATCAGCATTGTCGGCAAAATGGCCAACCGCCACGGACTTATTGCCGGTGCCACCGGAACGGGTAAAACCGTAACACTCCAGGTTTTGGCCGAAACCTTCTGCCAGGCGGGCGTGCCGTGTTTTATGGCCGATATGAAAGGCGACCTTTCGGGAATCTCGCAGACAGGAAAACTGTCGGGATTCATCGAGAAACGCATTGCCGAATTCGGACTGGCAACGCCTGAATTTCAGTCGTGTCCCGTAAGGTTTTACGATGTTTTTGGTGAGCAGGGTCACCCAATGCGCAGCACAATCTCGCAGATGGGTCCCGACATGCTGGCCCGTCTGCTTGAGCTCAACGAAACGCAGACTGGCATCCTCCACATCGTTTTCCGCATTGCCGACGACCGTCAGCTTCTGCTGATTGACTTGAAAGACCTTCGTTCAATGCTCGATTACGTAGCGAAGAATGCCTCTGAGTTTACCACGCAGTATGGCACCATAACCTCACAGAGCATCGGCGCAATACAGCGTGCATTGTTAACGCTTGAAAATCAAGGCGCTGACAAGTTCTTTGGCGAGCCCGCTTTCGATATTCAGGATTTGCTGGCAACTGAGGGTGGCAAAGGTGTGATGAACGTTCTGGCTGCCGACAAACTCATGCTCCAGCCGAAAATGTATTCAACATTCCTGCTCTGGCTGATGAGTGAGCTTTACGCAACGTTGCCCGAGGTGGGCGACATGCCGCTGCCAAAACTCGTCTTCTTCTTCGACGAGGCCCACATGCTTTTCGACGACACTTCGAAAGCTATGGTTGACAAGATTGAACAGGTTGTCCGCTTGATACGAAGCAAAGGTGTGGGCATTTACTTCATTTCGCAAAGTCCGTCCGACATTCCCGATTCAATACTCGGCCAGCTCGGCAACCGTGTGCAGCATGCCTTGCGCGCCTACACGCCCAAAGACCAAAAGGCTGTGAAGGCCGCCGCTGAATCGTTCCGTCCGAATCCGGCATTTAAGACAGAAGATGCTATTCTGAGTCTTGAAACTGGCGAGGCGCTGGTATCGATCCTCGATGAGAAAGGCGCACCATCAGTTGTGCAACGGGCAAAAATTCTTTTCCCACTCAGCCAAATAGGTGCCGTCACCGATTCGCAGCGCGAGCAGATAATCAAGCAGTCGCGCATTTACGGCAAGTACGACAAGGCTTTTGATCGCGAGAGTGCTTTCGAAGTGCTTCTTGCTCAAGCCGAAAAAGATAAGAAGGCTGCCGCGGAAGCACAAAAGGAAGCCGAAGCAGCTAAAAAGAAGGCAGCAACCGACAAGGCTGCGCCGAAATCGAAGAAAACAACCGGCACGGCAGGCAAGGTTTTGTCGACAATGGCCACCACAGCAACTCGTGAGATTACACGCGGACTTGTAGGAGGTACCGGCAAAAAATCTTCGTCAGGCGGCCTGCTCGGCGCGTTTGTGCGTGGAATAATGGGAAATTTGCTGAAATAGAGATTGGCGAAAGCAGCATACAAAAAAAGCCCGGCCAAGTTGGTCGGGCTTTTTTGTTATATCTCGAAAAATTATTTCGTCAGCATGCTGCAACCCATGAATTTCTGGATGCATTCGGGCAGTTTGATGCCCTCTGGAGTCTGGTTGTTTTCGAGCAGCGCGGCCACAATGCGCGGCAAAGCCAGTGAGCTGCCGTTCAAGGTGTGAGCCAGCTGTGTTTTCTTTGTCTCCTCATCGCGGAAACGCAATTTCAAGCGGTTGGCCTGGAATGTCTCGAAGTTCGATACCGAGCTAACCTCCAGCCAGCGTTTCTGTGCTGCCGAGAACACTTCAAAGTCGTATGTCATAGCCGATGTGAAGCTCCTGTCGCCGCCGCACAAACGGAGAATGCGGTAGGGCAGGCCCAACTTCTGCACAAGCGACTCAACGTGAGCCACCATCTTGTCCAGAGTCTCGTATGAGCGCGACGGGTGCTCAATGCAGACAATCTCAACCTTGTCGAACTGGTGCAGACGGTTCAGGCCGCG
>JAGCFC010000095.1 GCA_017650325.1 Salinivirgaceae bacterium
CCTTTGGCGGCACCGTGCCAGTGTTTCACGCCTTCGGGCACTTCAATCACCACGCCTTCCTTGAGTTCCACCGCGGGCTTGCCCCATTCCTGATACCAGCCGTGGCCATAGACGCATATCAGAACCTGAACGGCCCCGTGATGCACGTGCCAGTTGTTGCGGCAACCAGGCTCAAATGTCACATTCACAACGCTTTCGCCGTAAGGCGACACGTAACTGCGCCCCGTGAAGTATTGTGCGTAAGCGTCGTTCGGGTTGCCACGCCGCCAATACGATTTCAGGTCAACTTGGTCGTGCTCGCTACGGCTGTTGTACTCAACGCCCAATAAAGCGTTCACGGCTTTCAATGCCATCGATGCGGCCGCCTTACAACCATTCGCCGCCAACGCCACAGGAATCTGTTGCAGTTGCTCGTCGGTAACACCCATATTGCGTGCCCCACGAACGTGCGCATTCAGTTGTGGTTCAACGCCTTCCAGTCCCGCAAGGGCGCTCACCGTAACCAATTCGCGGTCGGCGTGGGTGAGAACGTCGCGGGCAAAGATGTCGCCGAACAGATGCGCCTTCAGGTAATAATCCTCGGCAGGGCAGAAATCGTAATTGAACGGCTGTCCCGACAGTTGGGTCTGCACCTCGGTGCCCTGTTTCAATGCGTCGTAATCCTTTGGCAGAGCCGATGCCTCGCTGCCCGCCAGCACTTTCACGCCTTTCGCTTCCCTGTCGCCGACCACACGCTGCAGCACGCCCAGCGCATTGAGCGAACGCGGAAAGCCCGTGTAGGCATAGAGTTGCGAAAGCGCTTCTTTAATCTGACTTACTGTCAAATCGGCTTCCAAACCATTGTGAATGGCCGATTCGAGCGACACAAGGTCGCCCTGTGCCTCATTGCAAGCGATGGCCGACATACAAGCCGCCTGTTTCTCGTTGAATGTCAATGTGTTCATATCTTTAGATTCTGATTGTTTACTATTTCCGCAAGCCGACAGCACGGCAAGCATTGCAATTGGAATTATTTGTTTGATATTCATAAAATTACATTTAAACATTTATCACTATGCAAAAATACGACACACTTTTTTCTTGCAGAAACATTTATTTCGGGAAGAATTACCCTTATTTCGGTTTTGCCAAAATCAATCAGTCGGATTCCAGCCGCTGAACCATTTCACCTGCTCGTCGTAACTCATATTGAAGTAGCGTTTTTCCTTGTTCAGCGCACGGATTTTAGCCATTTCAACATTCGAAAGCGCAAAGTCGAACACACTGATGTTTTCTTTTATGTAATCGGGGTTCGATGTGCCAGGAATTACCGAAAAACCTTCCTGCAGATGCCAGCGGATAATCACCTGTGCCGCACTTTTGCCGTGTGCTTTTGCAATGCTGTTGATGACAGGGTCGCGCAGAATCTCGCCCTTACTTTCACGTCCGCCAAGCGGGAACCAGCATTCAATCTGAATACCTTCGGCGGCACAGCGTTCCTGCCAATGTTTGCGTTGGGCGTACGGGTGGCACTCAATCTGCATAATCTGCGGCTTCACTTTCGCCGAGTTGATGAGCGAATCGAAAATCTCGTCCTTCACGTCGAAATTGCTGATGCCAATGGCGCGCACCTTGCCCGTTGCCAGAGCCTGTTCCATTTCCCTCCAACCGCCCACGAAATCACCCATTGGCTGATGAAAATAGACAAGGTCGATGTAGTCGAGACCAAGACGTCCGAGCATACGGTCGATGGCTTTCAGCGTTTTGCCTTCGCCGTATTCGTTAGGCCATAGTTTGCTTGTAATCCAGATGCTGTCGCGGTCAACGCCGCTGTCTTTGATGGCACGGCCAAGACTTCGCTCGTTCTGATAGGCGTGGGCGCAGTCGAAATGGCGGTAGCCCAGTTCAAGAGCCGTTTTCACTGAATTGTACGCCTCGTCGCCTTCGGGAATCATATACAATCCAAGTCCGAACTGTGGCATACGTACGCCGTTGTTGAGCGTGAGATAGGGTTGTTGTGCAAATGTTGTCATAGTACCTAAAATTGTTAAGATGGATAATAAGAATCGTTTCATAATCATTCGTTTTTCGGTTCGATGTTCTTGATGAATTTAGCAGGATTGCCGCCCACAATGGTGTTCGGGGCAACGTCTTTGGTGACAATCGCGCCAGCCGCCACCACAGCGTTTTCGCCCACCGTCACACCAGGCAGAATGGTCGCGCCCGCGCCAATCCAGGCGTTTCGGCAGATTCTGACAGGTTTGCAGATGAGCAACTGACGGTCGTAAAGGTCGTGATTGTTGCTGATTAACTGCACGTTGGCGGCTATCATTACGTTCTCTTCGATGGTTATTCCGCCACGCGACATTAGCAAACAATTATTCATAATAAGTGCGTTGTCGCCAATTTTCACACGGTCGAAGCAAACACCTGTGAGTCCAGGCATTACACGCACGCCGCTGCCCAGGTTTTTACCGAATAAATCCTTTACAAGTGCGTCATATTCAGGTGTATAAGGCATTGTCTGACCAAGTTTGAAAAGCGTTTGTGCCTGACGCATACCTTCTGCGAGTTCTTCAGGCGTTGTCTGTCGAGGGTCCACTACAAATGTTTCCATATCGTTTGTTTTTTAATGATTTATGATGATACAAAAGTAGCGGTGACTGACCGAATATCGGTTTCACAAAAAGAATCAAAGTTTACACTTTTTGAAGAAAACGTACTATCTTTGCCTCTATGAAATCAAATTTCACATATTCAACCGATTTTTACGGAATCAACAGCCACGCGCTGACAGACTGCTGCGTGCACTTGATTTGTTTGGAAGGCGAAGGCAGTTTCGTGTTCAACGGCAAGGCGTTCCGAATGTTCAAAAACGACATTTTGGTGACGTCAACGCCGAGCAAAATCAAACAACTTGCCGCATCCGAAGGTGCTGTGTTTGAATGGTTTGCCGCACCCAACAGTTTCTTGGGCGGACTGCTGCCTGCCAACAACTACAGCATTGGCGGCAGTATCAGTCTGAATGCCAACCCCATAATCCCACTTTCCGATGCCGATGCCGAGCAATTTTTAGCCGACATAC
>JAGCFC010000096.1 GCA_017650325.1 Salinivirgaceae bacterium
AGGAAAACCCCTGCAAACAATTGTCTGACAGAGGTTTGAAAAACTTGTGACCCCGGCGGGATTCTAACCCACAACCTTTTGATCCGTAGTCAAATGCTCTATACAGTTGAGCTACGGGGCCCTAAAGCGGTTGCAAATATAAGCACTTTTTCAATTGTTGCAACTTGCTCCAAACTTTTTTAAATAAAAAGATTAAGCGCCGTCAACAATCTTTATATCAATTACTTAAAAGATGCGTTCAATGTTTTAATCTTCGCATAAAGCGTATCGCTCACCGTTGCAAGCGGCAAACGAACGACATTTTTTACCTTACCTTGTAGTTCAAGATAGGCTTTTACACCCGATGGACTGCCCTCAGCAAACAGCGTATCGATTATCGGCAGGAACTTCAAGTGCTGCTCGCGAGCTTCGCCGAAACGGCCTTCGAGAGCTAAATTAACAACTTTGCTGAACTGCGGGAAAGCGTTCTGCAAAACCGAAATCACGCCCGAGAATCCGCACGCGATAAGAGGCAGAGTAAGCGCATCGTCACCCGAAATAAGAATGAAATCCTTCGGACAGCGGCTGGCAAGCTGCATACACTGTGCCACATTGCCCGACGCCTCCTTCACTCCCACAATGTTGCGGCAATCGTTGGCAAGGCTCACAACCACATCGGGCGAAATGTTGATACCCGTGCGTCCTGGCACATTATATAGTAGTATCGGCTTGTCGACATTATCGGCCAGAGCCTTGAAGTGCGCATACACGCCTCGCTGGTTGGGTTTGTTGTAGAATGGCGCAACTGAAAGCAGAGCTGTTATTTTGTCGTTCTTGGCATATTCTTTAGCCTGGGCAATGACATCGGCAGTGTTGTTGCCGCCACAACCCACCACAATCGGAATGCGCCCGGCAACCTTGTTGATAATAAAGTCAAGCAATTCGTCTTTCTCTGATTTTGAGAGAGTTGCCGGCTCACCGGTAGTACCCAGCGCTACAATATAACTTGTGCCGCCAGCCACTTGTGACTCTATAAGGCTTTCGAGTGCCTTGTAATCTATTTTTCCATCGGAACCGAACGGTGTGACCAACGCCACACCTGTTCCCCGCAATTGCTGCATCATATCGATTCTCAATTAAATTTCTTTAGATAAAACTGTATCTGTTCAAAATAATATTTCGTGTCTTTTGTGCCATCGATGCTCAACATAAGGTCGAACGGCTGATTGTCGGCAAACCGCCCAATGCGGAATTTAGCCGCGGTTCGGTGCAGCAGCAACCGTGTCGGGTAGAACTGAGCCGAATTAATGTCAATCAGAATGTCGAATGGCGTTGCCGCGAAATCGGCCACCATGGCGTTTTTGGGGCGATATAGGAAGTCGAAGTCGGCATCGGTGACCAGATTGAAATGGCTCTGCTGCTGATAGGCCAGCAGTTCCTTACCGTTAAGCACATAACCCAAAACAGACACTCCTGCTTTGAAAGTCGAGAGCTGGCTGTAGACATAGTTTGCATCGGCAAGATCAGCATCAGACGAAACGGCGAACATCAACCCCACCCTTGCGGCCTTTTCGAGCGTGCAAGGTACGGCCAAACGATTGGGCGCATCGTGCTCGCCAACAATCATTTTGCTCAACTTCAGCCGAATAGGGTTATACCGTTTCTGCATGATGTTGTGTTATTCTGGCAGATTCATTCCGTGACAGTTCTTGAACTTTTTGCCACTTCCGCAAGGACAAGGATCGTTGCGGCCAACTTTCTTGTCGACTCTTACGGGTTGTACTTTGCGCTCCTCCGGATGTCCCGGCCTCTGCTCTGTGCGACCTGTGTTGAAACGGCTCATGTCGAGCTGGCGTCGCTGCTCTGCCTGACGAACCTGCTCAGGATCCTGTGTCGGCAAATTGCCCTTCATAATAATCGAGACAAGCTCGGAATTAATCTTCTCAATCATAGCCTTGAACAGGTTGAACGACTCGAATTTGTAAATCAAAAGCGGGTCTTTCTGCTCGTATGTGGCGTTCTGCACTGACTGCTTCAAATCGTCCATCTCACGCAAATGGTCACGCCATGCGTTATCGATAGTCAACAAACTGATACTCTTTTCAATAGACGTAACCAAATCTTTTCCTTCCGACTCGTAGGCGCGCTTCAGATTGGTGACAATGTTGTATGTCTTGCGACCATCGGTAATCGGGATCACGATATTGGTATATGTTTGTCCTTGAGTTTCATACACTTTCTTGATAACCGGCCATACGTTCTCCTGAATCGATAGCGATTTGCGTTTGTAGGCATCGATGGCAGCCTGATAAAGCCGATTGGTAAGTTCGTCGATATTTTCCTGATTGAAAGTGTCCTCATCAAACGGAGTGGCAATTGATAATGTGCGAACGCTTGCCATCTTCAGTTCAGCATAATCGTTGGCGTCTTTGTTCTCGGCAATCAACTGCTCACACACATCGAAAATGTTGTTCACAATGTCGACTTGCAGACGTTCACCAAACAACGCATGACGGCGGCGCTTGTAGATCACCTCGCGCTGGTTGTTCATCACATCATCGTATTCGAGAAGGCGCTTACGGATGCCGAAGTTATTCTCCTCAACCTTTTTCTGTGCGCGTTCGATTGATTTTGAGATCATTGAGTGCTGAATCACCTCACCTTCCTGAAGTCCCATCTTGTCCATCAGGCCGGCAATACGGTCAGAGCCGAAGAGTCGCATCAGGTTATCTTCGAGCGAAACAAAGAACTGCGACGAACCCGGGTCACCCTGACGTCCGGCACGACCACGCAACTGACGGTCGACACGGCGTGACTCGTGGCGTTCGGTACCCAGAATGGCAAGACCACCCGCCTCACGAACTTCGGGTGTCAACTTGATGTCGGTACCACGACCGGCCATGTTGGTGGCGATGGTCACAGTGCCTGTCTTACCTGCTTCGGCCACAATCTCGGCCTCACGCTGATGCTGTTTGGCATTCAGCACATTATGTTTGATACCGCGCATTTTCAACATGCGGCTCAACAATTCGGAAATATCGACCGACGTTGTACCCACAAGTACCGGACGGCCAGCCTCATTGAGTTTGACAATCTCATTGATAACCGCATTGTATTTCTCACGGGCTGTTTTGTAAACAAGGTCATCGTAGTCGATACGCTGCACGGGGCGATTGGTCGGTATTACAACCACATCGAGTTTGTAGATGTTCCAGAACTCACCAGCCTCGGTCTCTGCCGTACCAGTCATACCCGCAAGTTTCTTATACATACGGAAATAGTTCTGAAGCGTGATTGTGGCGTAAGTCTGTGTCGCAGCTTCAACCTTCACATTTTCCTTCGCCTCGATGGCCTGATGCAGACCGTCGGAATAGCGGCGGCCCTCCATGATACGGCCTGTCTGCTCATCGACAATCTTCACCTTGTTATCGACAACCACATACTCAACATCGCGCTCAAACATAGCGTATGCCTTGAGCAGCTGGTTGATGGTATGAATGCGCTCAGTTTTTATCGAATAATCCTGCAACAGTTTGTCTTTCTGCTCAACCAACTCATCGGTAGGCAGATTCTTTTGCTCGAGTTCAGCAATCTCGGAACCAACATCAGGCATAATGAAAAAGCTCTTGTCATCGACATCCGCCGAAATAAGGTCGATACCTTTATCTGTCAGTTCAATGGCATTCTGTTTCTCCTCAATCACGAAATACAAATCATCGGTAATGAGATACATATTTCGGCTGTTATCCTGCATATAGAAATTCTCGGTCTTCTGTACCAGGACTTTGACTCCCGGCTCGCTCAAATAGCGGATAAGCGGCTTGTGCTTTGGCAGACCTTTCTGAGCACGCAACAACAGTTTACCACCCTCCTCTTCCTTGCCTTCTGAAATGAGTTTCTTGGCATCGGCCAGAAGCTTCGTAACCAAATCGCGCTGAGCCTGATACAGCTTCATAACCTGTGGTTTGAACTGGTCGAACAATTGGTTATCGCCTTTTGGCACAGGTCCCGAAATGATAAGCGGTGTACGTGCATCGTCAATCAACACAGAGTCGACCTCATCGACAATGGCGTAGTTGTGACGGCGCTGTACAAGATCTTCAGGACTGATGGCCATATTATCGCGCAGATAGTCGAAACCGAACTCATTGTTTGTACCAAACGTTACATCGGCCTGATATGCCTTGCGACGATCCTCAGAGTTTGGCTCGTGTTTGTCGATACAATCGACGCGGAGGCCATGGAATTCGTAAAGCGTGCCCATCCATTCAGCGTCACGTTTTGCCAGATAGTCGTTCACTGTAACCATGTGCACGCCTCTGTGGGTCAATGCATTAAGGAACACCGGCAAAGTAGCCACGAGGGTTTTTCCCTCACCGGTGGCCATCTCGGCAATCTTACCTTTATGAAGAGCCACACCACCAATAAGCTGAACATCGTAATGCACCATATCCCATGTAATGGGCGATCCACCGGCAGTCCAGGTATTGAACCAGATAGCCTTGTCGCCACGGATTTCAACGCTGTCGCGAACGGCGGCAATATCGCGGTCGAACTGGGTTGCGGTAACCTCAATTTCCTTGCTATCTTTGAAGCGGCGGGCAGTATCCTTAATAATGGCAAAGGCACGCGGCAACAATTCGTCAAGTACAATGGCTATTTTCTCATCGATAGCCTCTTCAAGCTTATCTATCTGATTATAAACATCTTCCTTTCTCTCGATATCTTCCTCTTGTTCAACCTGCAAGCGCAAATCAGCAATCTGTTTATTCTCATCGCTTATGCGGTCTTGTATAATCTGTTGAAGTTCAATACTTTGCTGACGCAATTGGTCATTGGTTAAGTTGGCCAGTTTTGCATATTCCTCGTTGGTTGCCACAACATAGGGCATAATCTCCTTGATGTCTCTGTCGGATTTGCTGCCAAACAACTTGGTCAAGAAACCGTCTATTACTCCCATATAATATAGTAATTAGTTAGTTATCAAATATTTAAATTATCAAATCTCATTTTTTGCAAATAGGGCAAAAATAAAAGTTTTTTGGTACGAAAAGATGTTAGAATTTAAACGAAAACAAAAAACGTAAACAATGGTGAAAATATGGACTGAGTGTCAGGTGTTGGGGGTAGATGTTGGGCACTAGGCACTGGACTCTAGCTATGGACACCAGACTCTTTACTCTTTACTCTTTACTCTTTACTCTTTACTCTTTACTCTCTCTCTAACTCTCTCCTACTTATATATCCTATTCTTATTCAACGCCTTGCGGTACTTTTCTGCGTTCACATTGTGCTCAATCAAAGTGCGGGCAAAGGCATGATAACCCGAGAAATCGTCTTTAGCGCAGAAGTATAAGTATTTGTGCTTATTATAGTTAAGCACGGCGTCGATTGACGATTTCGATGGGATGCAAATAGGACCTGGAGGCAGTCCTTTGTGTTTGTAGGTGTTGTAAGGGCTATCTGTTTCGAGATGGCGGTTCAAAATGCGTTTGATTTCGAAATCGCCCACGGCGAATTTCACCGTCGGGTCGGCTTGGAGCGGCATTCCTATGCGGATGCGATTCAGATAAACACCTGCCACATCGGGTTTCTCATCACCTTTAATGGTCTCCTCCTCCACAATCGATGCAAGCGTGTAAACCTCATCGGACGAAAGTTTGATGTCTTTGGCCTTCTCTCGGCGGTCGGCATTCCAAAACTTCACCGACTCCTCATACATCCGTTTCACAAACTGGTCGGCACTGGTGTTCCAATTGAAATAATATGTGTCGGTTATAAACAGCGTGAAAGCTGTCTCTTTTGTCTTGCCGTATTGTGACAGATAATCGTTGTTGGTCAGCATTTTACGCAACTCGTCGGTATCGGCCTCAAGTTTTGCACCCACAAGCTCGGCCATCTTGTCGAGCGAGCGCACCTTGTTCACGGTAATCTTGATTGGCTCCTGCTTGCCGCTTCGCAACAGATTGACCAACTGGTTGTTGCTCATGCCATTGCTGATTTTGAACCGTCCGGCTTTGACCAGTTGCGGATAGTTTTTCTGCCGCGCAACCCAATCGAACGACTCTTTATCTACAATAAAACTGCTGTCGGTCAGAGCTTTAAGCACATCATCGTAATCGCTGCCTGTTTTGATATATAAATAGGCTGTTTTACGTCCATCGAGTTTGACATTGGCCCGCTGTATATCATCATAAATATGATAGGCCATAACCGCAAACACAATTGCGGCAGCAAAGCCACATATGGCAAGCCACCGGCCTATTTTCTTCTTTCTTTTTTTTGCCACGATTGAGTTCAGTATATAATTGGTATCACAACTTTTTCAATTGACCGATAATGGCGTCGCGGCACTCGGTCAAGCGCAGCCAATCGGCGTTTTTGCGGCGACGGTAGCGGTTGATGCGCGCACGGGCCGTTGTCTTGCGGAACCAAACGTAGTAGCGGAAAGCAATTGCAGCAAGGAACGGCATTGCCACCACCGCAAGAATCGCCATCCACCATTTCGGAAGGAATATCAGCAACGGAATCAAATAGATAAGATAGAACAACAGGAACAGAACAACTGCTATCACAAACCGCACCGAACTCAGGAACTGCGGGTCTTTGATGCCACGCGACAGGCGCATTGGCAAAGCGAACGGCAGAATGTTCGGCACGAAACCGAGCAGGAAAACCGGCAGAAAGAGCAACTGCAGCAATCGGTTGAAGAAGATTCCAAGCACCGAATAGCTGTCTTTGGCAACCGCCCACAGACGCAGATTGAGTTTCTCCAACAGCGTGCGGAACTCGGTGGTCAACTGTTTTGTATTCTCATATTCAGCCGATTGCGACTGCGCGAAAGCAAGAAGTTTCTCGCCCATCTGCTGTTTTTTTGCAAGTATCTCGGTGTGCTTCACGCGACGACGGCTCTGCTGGCCTTTGTACAGGTCGTTGATATAGATATCGTCGAGTGTTTCAAGCGTTTTGTACTCGGCTTCGTTGTCGAGATTGAGCATCAGCGGCAGCATTCCGGCACGAATGTCGTCCATCAGCGCGGCCATTGCCTTCTGCGGATTCTCTTGGTACAAATCCTTGTATTTGGCCACAGGTATCGGCTTGCCGTACTGAACCATAAACCGCGCGCCAACGTTGATATAGTGCGTGTAGTCGAGTCCGGCAGGCACAATTTGAATTCCCAACTTGAAATTGTTGCGTTCCTCAGCCATAAAGGCAATGCGTGCCACGCCCTTCTTCAACTGGCGCAGACGGCGCTCGCCAACGTGACTGCCTTCGGGCAGAACAACCAATTTCTGGCGGGCTTCCAATACGCCCACAGCCTCCTCAAACGACGCATCGTTGTTTTTAAGTTCCTTCACACCATCGCGAATACGGTAAAGCGGAAGAATCTTCAGGAAGCGCAAGGTGTTGGCAATCAGCTTTGATTTACCGAAAATATCGGCACGAGCCATAAAAACCGCGCGGCCGTGCACATTGTAGATAATGCACAGGGCGTCCATCAGCGTGTCCTGGTGGTTGGGGGTGATAATCACCGGCGTGTTTTTCGGAATATTGTCGAGTCCGACAATGGTTGTCGTCTTGAAGAATTTGCGGACGTAGAATCTCGAATAGTGCTTCAGCATTGTGTAGCCTATCGAGAAGTCTTGTATTGGTTTCATATAGTGCGCTATATTATTTGCGGCAAATTTAATCAAGAATTTAGGATTTGGAATCTAATTTCTTTTGTGCGCCCTTATGCCCTTGCGCGGCGGCCATCTCGTACCAGCGGAAGGCTTCGTCGGCATTAGCCTCAACACCATATCCTTTCTCATAGCACAGACCGACATTGAATTGGGCGACATATTCATCCTGCTCAGCGGCTTTTGAGAACCATTCGAAGGCTTTCTCATAATCGCGGTCAACGCCTTTACCGTTTTTGTACAGAATGGCAATGCCTAACATGGAGTACGGGTCGTATTCATTTGATTTCACGGCTTTACGGTACCACTCAAGCGCTTTTTCATAATTCTTTTCGACAACCTGTCCGACATGATAAAAGAGACCTAAGTGAAAATATGCCGGCGCGAAGCCTTGCTCTGCCGATTTGTTATACAGTTCAAAGGCTTTTTCGAAGTCTTTGGCTACACCTTGTCCCTGTTCGTAACACATTCCCAAACACAATTGCGCAACCTCGTTTTCACATTCGGCGGCACGGCTGTAACAATCCGCAGCCTTCTCGTAATTTTGCTCAAGACCTCCTTCTCCATTGTAATAAAAGAAGCCCAATCTGACTTGCGCATCGGGATAATCCTGCTCGGCAGCCTTGGTGTACCACTCCACTGCCTTCTCATTATTCTGCTCAACGCCCAACCCGTTCTCATAAAGATAACCAATGCTGTATTGCGCGCCAAAGTTTCCCTGTTCGGCAGATTTGGTGTACCATTCGAGGGCTTTTTCGTAATCCTGCTCAACAACGTTTCCTTCGGCATAATAACTGCCTAAAACGTATTGTGCCGCATCGTGTCCTTGCTCTGCGGCTTTGGTAATCATCTCGACCGATTTTTCAGAATCAAAATCTGTGCTGTCTTCTATCGAATAACAAAGCCCCAATTGGTATAGCGCTTCACCGTGCCCCTGCTCTGCGGCTTTGGTCAGCAACTCAATGCCTTTCTTTTTATCTTGTTCAGTACCAATGCCATAATAGTATTTTTTACCCATTTCGAATTGCGCTTCGGCATCACCCTGCTCCGCCGACTTTTTCTGTGCCGCTTTTCTTTTCTGTTCATTATAACGCTCGGTGCAAAGGTGCAAACTAAATTCCATCAGACTTTTTGTCGCATCGTTTCCCTTTTCTATGGATTTCTTGTACAACTCAATGGCTTTCTCGTAATCCTGCCCGACACCCATTCCTTTTTCATAACAATGTGCCAAATTGAATAGAGCAGTTTCATGGCCCTGTTCCGAGGCTTTGGTATACCACTCGAAGGCTTTATTATAATCCTGTTTGACAACCTCGCCCGCTTCGTAAATGCGAGCCAAATCATATTGTGCGGAAACATACCCCTGTTCCGCCGACTTGGTGTACCATTCAACGGCTTTTTCAGGATTCTTCTCAACACCATATCCGTTTAAATAGAAAGAGGCCAGATTGCTCTGCGCCGGTGCGAATCCCTGTTCCGCCGATTTGGTGTACCACTCGACAGCTTTTTCAAGATTCCGCGCCACGCCCATCTCGTCGGAATAACAGATTCCCAACCTGTTTTGCGACTCGGCATGGCCCTGCTCCGCCGCTTTTGTGTACCACTCGAATGCTTTCTTATAATCCTGCTCCACGCCGCTGCCTTTCCGGTAGCAGTCGCCAACAACACCCTGCGCATGCGCGTCGCCTTGCTCGGCACTCTTCAGAAAACCTTCGAACACACCCTGTATTGTCTTTTTAGCCGATTCGTTTCCTTGATCGGCTGATTTCTCAAGCCATTGTGTGGCCTTTTCGAAATTCTTTTCAACGCCTTGTCCGTTGGCATAGCAAATGGCCAGGTTATACTGCGCGGTTGCGTCGCCTTGCTCGGCCGCCTTGGTGTACCACTCAACAGCTTTCACGAAATCTTGTTTCACGCCTTCGCCCATCTTGTAGCAATAGCCTAAGTTGCATTGCGCCGCCGCATCGCCTTCATTAGCGGCTTTGGTCAGCAATTCAACATTCAAAGGCATACCCAACCCCGTTTTTTGGAAATATTCCAATTTCGCTTTAGCATCGGCGTTTCCTTGTGCGGCGGCTTTTCCGAACAACTCGGCGGCTTTCTTGTAATCCTGCTCAACACCAGCTCCGAACTCATAGCAACTGGCCAGATTGAATTGTCCCGACGAGTCGCCTTTTTCAACCGCTTTCATGAACCATTCCACGGCTTTGGCGCTATCCTGAGCAACACCTTTTCCATTCAAATAGCAGACTCCAACATTGTTTATAGCCTTGAGGTCGCCTTGTTCAGCCGCTTTGGTGTACCACTCAACGGCTTTCTCCATATTCTGCTCCACGCCGTTTCCTAATTCATAACATATACCCAGGTTGAATTGTGCGTAGGTATCGTCCTGCTCCGCCGCCTTGGTGTACCATTGGGCCGATTTGGCATAGTCTTTTTCCACGCCCTGCCCGACATAATAAATGTAACCCAATCGGCCTTGCGCCGTCACGTTTCCTTGTGTCGCCGCCTTCTCGAACCATTCAATGGCCTTTGCCATATCCTGCTTCACACCCGTGCCGCTTTCATAGCATACTCCCATGTGGTATAGCGCCATGGCATTGTTTTGTGCAGCCGCTTGGCTAAACAATTCAAAGGCTTTTGCGCTGTCCTGCGCCACACCTTCTCCGTTTTGATAGCAGAGACCCAAATTATTAAGCCCCAAAGAGTTTCCTTGTGCGGCCGCTTTCTCGAACCACTCCGCGGCTTTGGCGTAATCCTGCGCCACTCCGCGCCCGTTCAGATAACACACGCCAAGGTTGTTCTGCGCATCGGCGAAGCCAGCTTCAGCCGCCTTGGTGTAGAATTTAACGGCCTCGCCAAAATCAGGCGCAGTGCCTTTTCCTGTTTCGAAGGCCACGCCCATGCCAAAATTGATTTTTGCTTTCAGTTTATCGAAAAGTCCCATATTTTCAATGTTTTAAATGTATATAATTGTTTCTTCACGAATCACTCTGATTCATACAAAACTAAAATAATTATTTGAGAATTGGCGGATTAACCTTTATATCTCTTTGCCAAATATTCCTGCTCCCATTGGCCTTTGGTTGGGAAGAGAATGGCGCGGCGGCCTATTTGGTGCAAATCCATAATGGTTGTGTAGCCCGAACGGGCAATGACGTGCGGCGCAAGTTTGAGCAAGGCGTTCAGTTCGGTTGTTGGCAAGTGGTTAACTATTAGCGCATTGCCACCAGATACCTGGTATTTCAGATTAGGCTCCGCTCCCACTACCAAAATGCGTTTGGCCGTGCCTTTCAAGTGCTTCAGAACCCGCTTCGCAAAACGCAGTTTCTGCCGTCCCGGTCCCGACAGCAAAACCAGAACAGTTGGCACAGGCAGTACCGGCTCGGTCATGCAATCGGCAGTGAAGCGCGACAGCGGGCCAATATATTCAACCTCGGCATCAAGCGCTCCGCCATGCGATAACGCACCAGAGAGTGATTTTTCGGCATCGGCATAGTCTGGTACCCATATATGGCTGAAACGGCGCAACATACGGGCAGTGAGCGCATGCAGCAGCCTCTCAAAAGGTTTTAGCCAACGTGGCAACTGAATGTATAATTGGTGAGTAATAATGGTGCAGTCGGCGTTGCGACTCCAAAGGCCATAGCGGTTGTCGGATATTACACGGCTGATACCGTTTTGCTTGATAATACGTTGCAAACGCCAGTGTTCGAGCAAGATACTGATACCGAAAAACGGCAGTTGCAGAAAAATGGCAAGTGGCAGCGGCCAGAAATAACGCATCCGCCAGCCTTTAAGCCTAATGTGTGTAAGATTCGGGAACTCGCTTTTCAGGAAAGCGGCAGCAGCGCCATCGGCAGCGATTATGACCTTCTCACCCTTTGCCAAACACTCGTTGATTATTGGCACACAACGTGTTGCGTGACCTAATCCCCAATCGAGTGGCGCAATGAGAGTCATACGGGGTTTTAGGTGTTGGGTGTTGGACTACTGCAGAGAGGTGGCGCACCGCATCTCCACATGTCTAAACACCATTATACCAAACGTTTAGACAATGTATCGTGGCGCATTTTGCTGTTTACAAAATCGAACGGATAGAGCAGCACCACGCCAGGTTTGATACCTTTTTTAAAGCAGCCGTACTTGTCGTCGATTCCCAAAATGCGGGCGGCGCCGATTGTGGCATTTGCCAAAGCATCGTCGAAAGAAGCGCCATCGGTTTGCAAGTCAAACATTTGGTTAACAACAAGTTCTTTGGTGTTATACGGCAGTTGGTTCGGGTCGGTAACATCGAGCTGAACACCCGAAAGGAAACGGATACGCACGCCTTTTTCGGTCATGTCGGCATTGGTTGAGTTCACAATGAAACCCGGCACCAGAACACCGTTGTGGTATTCAAGCCCCTCTTCCTCAATCAGTTTGCCGCCAGTATCGACAATATCGAGGATTGTTCCGTCGTCGTCGACGACCAAATGTCCGAATTTGATTGGCTTTTCGATGCAAGGATAAACCAAATTAGCTGCTATTTTTCTCATATTCTAACAAATATCAAATATGTCCGTTATTTTTTTTGCGATGTAAATTTATCATTTCGTGCTTTTGTTCGATCCAATGGTGGCAATTTTATTCCACAATTTTGACAAATTTCAGTGGAATCCGTAGTTCGCGGAGTTCCACAAGCCGGACAAACACTGGGATCAGACATCCAAACCATCTGATTATGTTGCATTTGCGCATCGCCTTCGAAAACAGGGAGACAAATGGCGTTGGCTATTGCCTTGCGGATGAACGAGTTCTGCACCGAAGCTGTTATAAAGCCCACGGCAACGGCAAAGCCTGCAATTATGTATGTGGCTGTTTTAAAATTGTTTATGCCAACAACAACTGCGGCAAGGGCAATCATTGTGGCAAGGAAAATCGGATTTTTGAGACTGAAACTATAGCTGACAATAGCCATAGAAGGTTCGGTGCGAACCTCGAAACTTATGGGTGTAGGCACAAAGAAAAATCGACGCCAATTACTTATAAAGCGCTGATTGTCTTCGATTTTCAGACACAATTCGTCATCAATCTGACTTTCCGCCTCTGGCAGTTGCAAATCGGCAGAGTTGTAAAGCTCAACGCTGTCGGAGTACCAGAATAGCGGAGGGTGTGCCATCTAATTGTTAATGAAATAACTGCGCAGCTCCTTCTGGACAACAAAATCGGCGGAGTCGTTGGGATTGTTCACCTCAACTTTGACCAACCCGACGTTTTTGGCGTAATACTCGCGCAGGTTCCAATGGTCAATATCGTCAAGATTTTCAATAAATTCGGTAACACAATAAACGCTATGGTAAACCGAATCGCCAACAGCCAGCGAGTCGATAAGAACCTCGGAGCGTTTCAACTTTCCGCCGTTGTTCTCGTCGACAATCCAAACCGAACTGCCCGTCGCCTTCAAAAGAGCTTTCAGCGGATAGAGCGGCGACGATTGGTAAATGCTGTATTTATAAAGGTATTTGCCATCCCATATCGGCACGTAGCACTCTTCGGTGAGGCTGGTCGATGTTGTCGACTCGCGGTAGCGGTGCAGCTCATAGTCGCAGGCGCGGACACGCGAGCCATCGGAATAGTCCCAGTAAGAGCCCGGATATGCCGGCAGATAAGGTTCGGGAGTTATGTATCGTGCGTCGTTGCCATCGTCGCAAGCCGCCAAAACAGCCAATCCGGCAACCACGGCAGCCAAAAGTTTAAACCGCATTTGCATTTTTATTTCGTTTTACTGATAACACAATGAATATCAAGCCCAAAACCACAAACGGTATGCTGAGCCACTGCCCCATGTCGAGCGTCATAGACTGTTCGAATGACACTTGTGTCTCTTTTGTGAACTCGATAAAGAACCTGAACGAGAAGATAAGCGCCATTGTCAGGCCGAAAATCAAACCTTTCAGCTTCGGCGCATCGGTCTTGAAGTACATCCAAAGCAGCGTAAGGCCCATGGTAAGGTAGCCCAGCGCCTCGTAGAGCTGCGACGGATGGCGTGGAAAATCCTCGCCGTTATTTTCGAAGATGAAGCCCCACGGCAGAGTGGTCGGGGTGCCCACAATCTCTGAGTTCATAAGGTTTCCCATCCTGATAAAGAATCCCGAAAGGGCAATCATAATAGCCAAACGGTCGAAGAGCCAGAGCGTATCGACCTTATATTTCTTGACAAAGATGCCCAGAGCGATGAACAGTCCTATGCCGGCTCCGTGGCTTGCAAGGCCGCCCTCCCATATTTTCAGAATCAGCAACGGGTTGCGCAAATATATTCCCGGCTCGTAGAACAGGCAGTGCCCCAGCCGCGCGCCAACAATGGTTCCTACAAAGAAATAGACCAGCAGAGTGTCGATATAGTCAAGTTTGACGCCCTCACGCTTGAAAATATGCTTTGTCAGATAGTAGCCGACAACAAACGCCAAAGCGAAGAAAAGCCCGTACCAGCGCGGTGCAAACCCGAAAATAGAGAACACTTCGGGTGATGGATGCCAATGAATGTATGCTAGATTCATTTCGAACGATTTTGTGCAAAGTAAAGCAGAAATTTCGAACACTGACGAAAAAAGCCAAACTTGTTCTTTTCTTTATTTAAAGAATGCGCAAATTTGCAGTCGAAAAAAAAACGATTCGAAATGGGTATTATAATTAAAACTCCTGAACAGATTGACGGAATCCGCAAAAGCGCAAAACTGGCGGCCGCATCACTCGATTATATCGCACCATACATAAAGCCGGGCGTTGACACAGAGCGGCTCGACAACCTTATTAATGAGTTTATCTGCGACCATGGGGCCATATCGGCCTGCAAAGGCTACGGCGACTACCCGAAATATTGCTGCATATCGCCCAACAATGTGGTTTGCCACGGCATCCCCTCGCCCACAACAATTCTGAAAGAGGGCGACATTGTAAACATCGATGTAACTACCATTCTCAATGGTTATTATGGCGACACAAGCCGCATGTATTCTGTCGGACAGATATCGCAAGAGGCTCAGAATCTGATTGATGCAACCAAACACTGCCTCGATCTGGGTATTGAGCAGGTGCGCCCGAAAAACACATTCGGAAATATTGGATTCTTCATTGCCCGATATGCCCAAATGAAAGGCTACAGCGTTGTGTGGGAGTTCTGCGGACACGGTGTTGGCATCGAATTCCACGAGGAGCCGCAGGTCGACCATATTGCACGCCGCAACTCAGGCCCCATTATGCGTCCGGGCATGATTTTCACCATCGAGCCAATGATTAACCAGGGAAAAGCCCGTGTCGACATCGACAAAAACGACGGCTGGACAGCCAGCACTATCGACGGAAAACTGTCGGCACAGTTCGAGCACACGGTGCTTGTTACCGAAACCGGAGTCGAAGTTTTGTCGGACATTCACGACGAATACCCTATTCGGTAGAAACTCTCTTAGGGAACAATCTGCAGACTGCTCTAAACGTTGCAGTGCAAACGTTTCGGCAACATTCGTCTCTGTCGACAACGCTGATTTTCATATACTTTTTTAGAAAGCCGTATCGGTAAAATATGGCAGTTGATAGAGTTATTTTATAATAATTGTGTAGAAAACTTTTTAGAGCTTTAAAGTTTTCTACTTTTGCGGCCTAATTTAGAAAAACGCGCAAAATGGACGCAAAAGACTGCATAATTGACGGTGCTGGAAAACTTTTCAGAAAAAACGGGCTGAAAAGTGTAACAATGGACGAACTGGCTCGGTCTTTGGGTATGTCGAAACGCACCATCTACGAGAATTTCAAGGACAAGGACGAACTGATTCAATCGTGCCTGCTCAAATTTTCGACCGACGGTCTGGCGCGGCGCAACAAGATTCTCGACACCAACAATAATGTTTACGAAGTAATGTATCAGTTTGCGCAACTGCAGCATCAGGAATTGAGCGGTGTGAACCCCGTTCTTTTCGACGACCTGCGCAAATACTATTCCGACCTGCTGGCCAAATCGAAAAGCAAAAGCTTGAGCAACAACCTGAAACTGCTCGAGCGCCTGTTCAAGACGGGAATCGACGGGCAGTTCTTCAACAGCAGCAGCTTCAACGTAGAGGTGGCGAGCAGGCTCATCTACAACTCAATCGAGTTTGCGATTGACCTTATTGACAACCACAAATACGCGCCGTACGAGGTGTACCGCACCATCTTCTACCCTTTCTTCAGGGGCATCAGCACCGAGAAAGGCATCGGCGAACTCGACAAGGTGAACGAGCGAATGTGCGGACATAAGAAATGACAACACTATTTAAATTATAAAACAATGAAACAGAAAATTCTAATCACAACTTTGGCTACAATGGCGGTGAGCCTTGCCGTGGGGCAAGCACCTGCCGACACCGCAGCCAACAGCCCGGCTCTGACGGCCGACGCTGTGAAAGCCGACACCGCTGGCACAATGCGGCTGACAATGAAAGACGCACAGAACTACGCCATTGAGCACAACTACTCAATGCAGAACGCATCGCTTGACGTGCAGAAGGCCGAGGCCGCACGCTGGGAAGCCATATCGACAGTGCTTCCGCAGATTTCGGGCTCTATCGGCTACTCGAACTATATGGGCTACGAAATGAGTTTCAGTATGGGCGGCGGTATTATGGATTCGTTCGGACCTATTTTTGAGGCCATTGGCAAGGACCTGGCGGCCGCTGGTTCGGGCACCAACTTCGCCAACACTATGGCGCAAATGGCTGCGGCACAGCAGGCTGAGTCGGAAGAAAGCGGCGGAATGAAAATGCCGACTACGGCGACTTTTGGCGTGCAGGTGGCTGTGGCCTTGAGCGGAACACAGTTTGTGGCAATGAAGTTGAGCCGTTTGGCACTTGAAATGTCGGAACTGTCGAAGCAGAAATCGGAACAGGACATCCGCAACCAAGTGAAGAGTCTTTACTACTCGGCTCTGGTTATGGAAGAGACGGTTGATTTGCTCGACCGCAATCTGGAAAATATGAAGAAACTGCTCGAATCGACCAACAGCGCCGTGAAGGTGGGCGTGAGCGAACAGATTGACGCCGACAAACTGCAGGTGCAGGTGCTGACAATGGAATCGGGCATCAACTCAACAAAGCGCTCGCTTGAAATGGTGTATAACGCTATGCGTCTGCAACTTGGCATTGACGTAAACACTAAAATCGAACTGACGCAGAAGATTGACGACCTGCTCAACCTTGAACTGACAATGCAGTTGCTTGCGAACGAACTGAATTTGGACAACAACTACGACTATCAGTTGCTTCAGAAGAACGTTGAATTAAGCGGCAAGCAGGTGAGCATTGCCAAGTGGAACCACACCCCCACGTTGAGCGCCTACTATCAGCACTCAATTGTGAAATACATTGGCGACAAGGGCTTCAGTATGACGCCGCCGAATATGATTGGCGCGACGCTGTCGGTGCCGATTTGGTCGAGCGGAAACAAGTGGAACTCGCTGAAAGAGGCCAAGATAAACTATCAAGAACAGCAGAATACGCTTGAGAGCACCACCAACGCGCTTTTGGTGCAGCACAACCAACTGAAATACAATTTGGCGTCGGCCTACGAGACGTTTGAGAACCAAAAGCAGAACACCGAGGTTACTCAACGCGTGTTCGACAAGACGAGCCAAAAATATGAGCAGGGCGTGGCTTCGAGCCTTGAGGTGACCAACGCGGGCACCAACCTGATTTCGGCGCAAAGCAGTTACGTTCAAGCACTTATGGAACTTGTGACGGCGCAAATCGAACTTGAGAAACTTCTTAACATAGACAATAAATAATAATCAATAATAAAAAAGATAAAACAATGAAAACTAAACAGTTAATCAGTTTTGCAGTTTTGGCTTGCGTGGCTTTGGCAGCCGTAAGTTGCAAGCAGGAAGAGAAAAAGGCCGAAAAAGCCCGCATTGAAAAGGTTAAGGTTCAGAAACTTAAGAAAGTGACCATCGACCGCGTGTATGAAGTTTCGACAACGCTTCAGGGCTACGAGACAATGAACATCGCGCCGTCGCTCACGGGAACCATTGAGCACATCTACGTTGAGATTGGCAGCAAAGTGTCTGCAGGTCAGGACCTTGTGCGTATGGACCAGACACAGTACAAGACAACCAAACTCACCGTTGACAACCTGACAACCGAAATGCAGCGTATGGACGCGCTGAAAGAGAGCGGCAACGTGTCGCAGCAGGTTTACGACCAGACCAAGGTGGCCTACGACCAGGCCAAGCAGAACCTTGATTTTCTGCGCCAGAACACGTTTGTGAAGGCAAAATTCGCAGGCAGCATATCGGCCAAGAACTATGAGGACGGCGAACTCTACGGCGGCGGCCCGATTCTGACGCTCACACAGATTGACAAACTGAAGGCCTACATCAACATTCCCGAATCGTACTTCCCGCACGTGAAGGAAGGAATGTCGCTGACGCTGAAGTCGGACATCTACCCCGACAAAGAGTTCAAGGCCGTGGTTGAGATTGTTCACCCGACCATCGACGCGTCGAGCCACACGTTCCAGGCCAAAATCAAGATTGACAATAAGGCCAACTACCTGCGCCCAGGAATGTTTGTGCGCACCACAATGCCCATCTCGCAGCAGGAAGTCATCATCGCCCCCTATCAGGCTGTGCTGAAGCAGATTGGCTCAAACGACCGCTACGTGTTCGTCAACAACAACGGCCGCGCCAAACGCGTGCCAGTGAAAATGGGCCAGCGTTTCGACGAGAATGTTGAAATCATCACCGACGGCATAACCGAGAACGACGAACTTGTGGTTGTCGGCCAGGGCCACCTGATTGACGACGTGCAAATCGACATTGTGAAATAAAACAGCCATTTTGTTGGAAACAAACAAGATACAAAAATGAGTATATATAAGACATCCATAAACCATCCAGTCACCACATCGCTGATATTTGTGGCTGTAATGATTATAGGCCTGTTCTCGCTGAAGCAGTTGCCTATCGACCAGTTCCCCGAAATGGACCCGCCCTACGTAATGGTTATGACCACTTACGGCGGCGCCAACGCGAGCGAGATTGAGACCAACGTGTCGAGACTAATGGAAAACACGCTGAACTCGGTCGACGGACTGAAGGAAATGAACACCATATCGAAAGACAACATTTCGGTGGTGACAATGGAATTTGAGTGGGGCCTGAACCTTGACGACATTGTGAACGACGTGCGTTCGTATGTGGATATGGTGAAGGACAACCTGCCCGAAGGCTGCTCGACGCCGTTCATCTTTAAATTCAGTTCGAGCGCAATGCCGATTATGATGTACGCGGTTACGGCCAACGAGAGTTACTCGGGCCTTGAGAAGATTATCGACGACGACATCATTCCGCAACTGAACCGCGTGAACGGCATTGGTAACATATCAATGTCGGGTGAGCCGACGCGCAACGTCTACATCGACATTGAACAGGAAAAACTCGACGCCTACGGCATTCCGCTTGAACTTGTGGGTCAGGCCATCAGCGCCAACAACCTGAATATGTCGTCGGGCAACGTGAAAATGAGCAAAGAGCAGTACGCCCTGCAGGTGCGCAGCGAGTATGCAAGCAGCGCCGAAATCAACAACATTGTGGTGACGACAACGCCCGCAGGAAAGCAGATTTTTGTGCGCGACATCGCCACCGTGCGCGATACCATCAAGGACCTGTCGCTTGACGAGAAAATCAACGGCCGCGAGGGTGTGCGCATTATGATTACCAAGCAGTCGGGCGCCAACGCGGTGCAGATTTGCAAGGACGTGCGCGAGACGCTCAAGGAAATGAAGGACGACCTGCCCGCCGACCTTAACATCGAACTCATCTACGACTCGTCGGAAGAGATTGAGAACGCCATCAACAGCCTTGCCGAATCGATTATGTACGCGCTGCTGTTTGTGGTGCTGGTGGTGCTGTTCTTCCTGGGCCGCTGGCGCGCCACAATCATCATCGGACTCACCATTCCTATCGCCCTGATTGTGGCGTTCATCTACCTGCTGGCAGTGGGCAGTTCGCTCAACATCATATCGCTCTGCTCGCTCACCATCGCCATTGGTATGGTGGTTGACGACGCCATTGTGGTGCTCGAGAACATCACCAAGCATATTGAGCGCGGCTCGAGTCCGCGTGAGGCGGCCATCTACGCCACCAACGAGGTGTGGATTTCGGTTATCGCCACCACGCTGGTTATTGTGGCCGTGTTTGTGCCGCTGACAATGCTTTCGGGTATGGCGGGCATCCTGTTCAAAGAGTTGGGCTGGATTGTCACCATCGCCGTCTGCACATCGACAACGGTGGCCATCTCGCTGACGCCTATGCTTGCGTCGATAATGCTGAAGGGCAAGAACCTGGTGATTGAGAACGGCAAGATTGTTGAGAAGAAGGCGGCTGTGAAGAAGTGGTCGTATGAGAACACCGTGGTGCGCCTGCTCGACAAGATTGACGCCCTGTACGCACGCCTGCTGCGCGTCTGCCTGCACCATAAGAAACTGACAATGACTGGCATTGTGGGATTCTTCCTGCTCTCGCTGCTGCCCGCCATTCTGGGCTACATCGGCACCGACTTTATGCAGCAGTCGGACAACGCCCGCGTGAACGTGACCATTGAACTTCAGCGCGGCACACGAATTGAAGAGACGCTGAAAACCGCCCGCAAACTTGAGGCCCGCTTCCGCGAACTGATTCCCGAAATCGAGATTCTATCAACATCGGCTGGTACCAACGACGACGCTAGCGTTGGCGCGCTCTTCTCATCGACCAACAACAACAAGATTTCAATGATTGTGCGCTGCTCGAAAATGTATGACCGCGAACGCTCGATTTTCGAGATTGCCGAGGTAATGCGCGAGGAAATGAAGCAGTACCCCGAAATCAACAAATACTTCTGCTCGACATCGGGCGGTATGGGTGCGCAATCGGTTGACGTTGAGATATATGGCTACGATTTCGACCAAACAAGCCTTCTGGCCGAGGAAATCCGCCAAATGATTAACGACAGCATTCAGGGCGCCCGCGACGCTCAAGTGAGCCGCGAAGAGGACCGCGCCGAACTGAACGTGAAGGTTGACAAAGAGAAACTGGCGCTGCACGGCCTGACATCGGCCACTGTGGCCACCTACGTCCGCAACCGCGTGAACGGTATGACGGTGGGATTCCTGAAAGAGGACGGCGACGAGTACAGCATCATCGTCCGCTTGAAAGAGGAAAACCGCAACTCTATCAGCGACCTTGAGAACCTGACCATTCCGTCGGCCACGGGCGCGCAAATCAAACTGAAAGAGTTGGCCACCGTTGAAGAATACTGGGGACCACCGCAGATTGACCGCCGCAACCGCCAACGTATTGTGCGCGTGAGCGTTACGCCTTACGAGACATCGCTTGGCGAACTTGCCGAAGACGTGAAGGCGCTCATTGCCCGCAACGTGAAGACCACGCCTGGCGTCACCGTGAAAATCGGCGGTAGTTACGAGGACCAACAAGATACGTTCGAGGATATGGGCCTTCTGCTCGCACTGATTGTAATGCTTGTGTTTGTGGTTATGGCGTCGCAGTTCGAGTCGCTCAAAAAGCCGTTCATCATTATGATGGCAGTGCCGTTCGCCATTTCGGGTGTGATTCTGGCCTTGTGGATAACCAACACCACACTTGATATGATTGGCGCTCTGGGTGTTGTAATGCTTGTGGGTATTGTGGTTAAGAACGGTATTGTGCTGGTCGACTACATCAACCTTATGCGCGACCGCGGCTACGAGTTGAACGAGGCCATCGCCCTTTCGGGACAGTCGCGTCTGCGCCCCGTG
>JAGCFC010000097.1 GCA_017650325.1 Salinivirgaceae bacterium
AGGTTGAATCAAAATTCGTAACCGCCTCTTACATTTTTCATTGCTCGCTCACTCCGTACTTCCCCAAACGCCTCGGTACAGGTTGCATCCCACAAAATTTCCAGCCACAATACTTACGTAGAAAATCAGCACATCTGCAAGATTATCAGCAAGGAACTGTGCCGGAACGGTCATATAGTAGAAGGCGTCGGCAACGCAGTGCGGAAAGCCGCACATAATGAACAAAGGCACACCAAACAGCAGCGGCAGGTTCTTGTCTTTGCGGGCGAAGGTGACGGCGGTTGTCATTATGAATCCGCAGCCAATGGCCAGAATGCCTCCCTTCAGCGGTCCGCAATTCAGGCGGCCTTCAAGAATCGATTGTGCGGTTTCTTGAAGCGGCATCGGACTGCAACGGGCAATCATCGCAACAGCCAGACAACCAATCAGATTGCCGAGCAGAATCAGAAACAGTTTGCCCACTTCGCCCTTCACAATAAACCCTGCGGTGCCGGTGTAGAGTTTCAGTTTGTAGTGAACCACGGTTAGCAGCCCGAAGGCGAAAAGAACAGCACCGATAATGCCTTTTTCGGCCAGATAGCCGAATCCGGCTATTCCGATGCACACGCCGGCTAAAAACGCCGACCTGAGAGTTTTGAATGTCTCCATTTGATTATTTTCTGAAATACAACAAGTTGCAAACGCACCTCATATTGAGTGCGCTATTGTTCAAAAATAACCATTCCGTTGTGCGTATAAATACAATTTCGGCTTATCTTTGAATAAGTTACACACAAATAAATAACAATATGACACATTTAAGATTTACCTGCACAATTGTCGCAGCATTAATAGGATTCGGCGCCATGGCGCAATTACCTCAAAGAGAGCAACTTCCCGAAGGCTCAGCGGCTCTCGCAACCAACATCAACCGCAATTCGTATCCGCGGATTTTGAAAGATAACAGTTTGATGTTCAGACTTATGGCTCCAGATGCCAAATTGGTTCAAGTTGACATTTGCGGTAAAAAATACGATATGACCCGTAACGACCGCGGCCAATGGTCGGTAACGATACCGGCTCAAGTGCCTGGTTTTCACTACTATTCGCTTGTTGTCGATGGTGTTTCGGTAAACGATCCGGCCAGCGAGACTTTCTATGGTTGCGGCAAGATGATGAGTGGCATTGATATCCCCGAATCTGGAACCGAATTGTTTGAAGTTCAGGATGTTCCGCACGGCGAAGTTCGTCAGATAAACTATTTCTCGAAAGTCGACAACGTGTGGCGTCCGCTATTTGTTTATACACCAGCCGGTTACAACGAAGGCAAAGACCGTTATCCTGTGGTTTACATTCAGCACGGAGGCGGAGAGGACCATCGCGGTTGGGTGCAGCAGGGGCGTATGGCCAACATTCTCGACAATCTGATTGCCGCTGGCAAGGCTGTGCCGATGATTGTGGTGAGCGCCAACAGCAATATTCAGACTCGCGGCACAGGCGGCCCTGCCTATTCGCAGCAGGGAATGCAGCCGTTCCGCAACGAGATGGTTGAGAACATTGTCCCGTTTGTCGACAAGACCTATCGCACCAAAGCAGAGCCGAAATATCGCGCAATGTGCGGCCTGTCGATGGGCGGCGGACAGTCATTCTACGTTGGTTTGCTCTCGCCAGACGTGTTTGCCAACATCGGCATTTTCTCCACGGGAATGTTCGGCGGCATATCGGGTGCGGCCAATTTCGACCTTGAAAAAGAGTGCCCCGGAATCCTTTCCGACACCAAGACTTTCAACAGCAAACACGCTGTTTTCTACATCAGTTGCGGGGAGCAGGATCCGCGCATTGAGTACAACAAGGCTATAGCCGAAAAAATGAAGCAAGCAGGTGTGAATGTGCAATTTAACTCGTTCCCTGGCGATCACGAATGGCAGCCATGGCGTAAATCGCTCGCCGACTTCGCACAGAAATTGTTCAAAGATTAGAAGGTTTTTTGTAGAAAAGAGAATAAACCAAATATTGTTGGCACAAAAAAAGGCATCAATTGTTTGATGCCTTTTTTTGTGTGTTCCGTAGTCAGAGGCTACTGAACTGATTTCTTATTTACAAACTCGTTGAAAATGTCTTTGTACTTGTCGGCCACGGCAATCGGCTGGTCGTTGATGATTACGCAGTTGCGCTCGATTGATTTTATCGCGTCAAGCGCAATAATGTAAGAGCGGTGTATGCGCATAAATCGGTCTTCGGGAAGAGTCTCCTCGAGCGATTTCAGACTCATAAGAGTCAGAATTGGGCGAGGGCGCGATTTGAGCCATATTTTCACGTAGTCTTTCAGACCTTCGAAATAGTAAATGTCGTTGTAGTCAATCTTAATCTGCTTGTAGTCGGCCTTCACAAACATGTAGTCGTTTTGCACGACAGGCTGTTTTTCGGACCGCTGGAGCGAGAACCACTCTAGAGCCTTGTTGGCGGCCGTTAGGAACTCGTTGTAGTCGAACGGCTTGAGCAGATAGTCGAGAGCCTCCACCTTAAAGCCGTCGAGCGCGTATTTGTCGAACGCCGTTGTGAAAATCACGCGGTTCTTCTTGCGCAGTGTTTTCGACAACTCAAGGCCGTTCAGTCCGGGCATCTGGATGTCGAGAAATAGCAGGTCGATTTGTTCTTTTGCCAAATGGTCAAGAACGTCGAACCCGTTGACACACTTGCCTTTAAGTTCGAGAAAAGGCGTTTTGTTCACGTAACTTTCAATCAGTTCGAGAGCCATTGGCTCATCGTCGGCAATCAGACAGGTTATTTTTTGTTCCATTTTGACAATAAATTAAGTTCGTGTCACTTTGTATCTATCGACAAATATGCGAAATATTTATCGTTTTCGACACATGTCTTGAAAACAGATTTGCCGTTGTATAGCAATTCGAGCCGTTTGCGTATGTTCTCAAGCCCTATTGACGAGCCGCCCGAAAGGTCGGGTCCAGTTTTCTCGAAATATGGGTTTTCGGTGGTGAAAATCACCTTTGTGCCATCGATTTCCATTCTGAAAATCAAGTCGGATGTGCCCATAGGCTTTATTCCGTGCTTGAACGAGTTCTCGATGAGTGAGATGAACAGGAGCGGGGCCACCATAATGCCGTTGGTAATTGATGGAAACGAGTATTCCACTTTTGTGTTGGCTGCTGTCCGCAGTTTCATCAGTTCAATGTATTTTGTCATAAAGTTGATTTCGCCGTCGAGCGGAACAAGTGACGAGTTGGTCTCGTAGAGCAGATAGCGCATCAATTTGCTCAGATTATGGATGGTCTCTTTGGCGCGCTCAGGCGAGATATCAACTAGCGAGTAGATGTTGTTGAGCGAGTTGAAGAAGAAATGCGGTTGTATCTGATACTCAAGATGTTTCAGTTCGGTTTGCAGTTGAGCGTTAGCGCTTTCCTGCTGCTTGCGTTCCATTGCCTGCCAACGCTCGTAGGTTTTGAAGGCGATGGCCAGTACAAGCGGCAGCACCATCGTTATCATATCCATGAGAATGCCGTAAACGAAGAACATCGGACGGTGAGGAATCTGCCATACGAAATGGTGGAACAAATATGGTTTCAGTGTTTGGTCAAGGTAGGCGAGTACGAGCAGCAGAACGGCGTTACTCACAAAAAACAACCCTTTCCGTTTTGTCAGGAACACACGGTCGACCAGCACTATGTAATTGACATAGAAGATGATGAAGTAGAAGAATGTCGGAATCCAGGAGTGCTCCAGAATGAATGCGAACTTGAAGTTGTTGTGCAGCGACAGCAGCACTGGCATTATCAGTATGAAAATACATACCGACATGTGTACAAGCACTTTGTACAGGGTGGTGTTGTTCTCAATTTTCTCGTTGTTCATAATGTTCCTTTTTCTTTGCCAAATTGATTCAGCATATTATTCAAATATAGGAACAAATTTGCCAATGATTATCTGTTTTTGAAATAATTCATCGAAGAATCATTGATTTGGAACATCGAAAGTGAGATTTTTTTAGATGAATGATCGGGCGTTTTGAGGTTTGTTACAGCGAAAGCCAGCGATGTTACACGGCTGCCGAACTGGTTTTGTCGGTTGATTTCGAGTCTTTTCCAAACCTCATGAAAATGCCGGCCAGAATTGTGCCCGAAATGGAGTGCCAGGCGCACGAAATGGCGCACGGTACCACGGCCAGCGGGTTTGTGGCCATAAAGAAGTTTGTTGCCAGATTTGTTGCCAGTCCGGCGTTCTGCATTCCCACCTCAATGCTGATGGTTCGCTTTTTGGCAGTGTTGAATTTGAACAGCGTACCTGTCAGGAAGCCAAGCAGATAGCCGATTGTGTTATGGCAGAACACAACCCCGAATGTGAGTAGGAACATAACCAAGCCGTTGGCAATCAACTGGTTGTGAACGCTCGAAATAACGCCGCCCACAATGCACGCAAGGCAGATGACGCTCAGGCCGGGCATAACACTCTGCACCGATTTGAAGCGCGGACTGCTGCCCAGCCACAAGTTGAGGAAAAAACCAATGGTGACGGGTATAATGGTGACAATCAGAATGTTGATGAACATTCCAACGGCATCAACATCCACGCTCTGACCTGCCAGCCAAAGAACAAGCAGCGGCGTTACAATAGGCGCCAATAGGGTGGAAGCGGTTGTCATTCCAACTGAGAACGCCACATCGCCCTTGCACAGAAAACTCATAATGTTGCTCGAAACACCGCCCGGACAGCAGCCAACCAGAATAATGCCGATAGTCATAGGGGTGTCGAGATTGAAAATCCGTGTCAGCGACCACGCCACAAGCGGCATAATGGTAAACTGTGCGCACGCCCCAATGAAAATGTCGCCCGGACGCGAGAATAGCACCTTGAAGTCTTGTGTGGTGAGTGTCAGGCCCATAGTGAGCATTATCACACCCAAAATGGCCGTCTGCGTGTAGCCCGACACCCAGCGGAACGTGCCCGGTACAAAAAACGTGAACAGCGCCGTGGCAATCACAAACCACGAAGCCTTGCTGGCAAGCAACTGACTGATTTTTTGTAACATTTATTGATTAACTGATTAACTGATTAATTGAATGATTGAATGATTGAATGATTGAATGTTTAACCGGTAACAATTTGTGACCGGTAAACACCAAACACCCAATCCCCAACACCAATAACTATATTTCCATTCCCTTCTTAACCTTCTCAACCGTTGCCTCGTTGGTGAGTGCGGCAAGCAGTTCAAGGCCGAAATCGATTGACAGACCGGCGCCTACAGCGGTAATAAGGTTGCGATCGCAAACCACATCGCCGCCAACGTAGTTGTAGCGCGGTTCCATGGTCTCAACGGCGCAACTGTGGCAAGTTACGGTAGCGCCTTCGGCCACGCCGTTAGCGGCCAGCACCGTTGGGGCAGCGCAAATGGCACCCACCAGTTTGCCCTTCTCGTAGAATGATTTCAGCACACGACCCACTTCGGCCGATTCGCCAAGATTCTTGTAACCGGGATATCCGCCAGGCAGAATCAGAGCGTCGCCGCTGCTGAAGTCAGCCTTGCCGATAGTTGTGTCGGCCTTCATTGTAATGCCATGCGACGATTGAACATCGGTAGAGTCGGTAATTGAAACGGTTTTAACATCGACGCCGCCGCGGCGCAGAATGTCGATAGGTGCAACGGCTTCAATATCTTCAAAGCCATTGGCAAGTAATACAAATGCTGTCATTGTTGTTTGTTTTTATCTATGGCCAAATGTAGTCATTAATTGTATTCGCTCAATAACTAAAAAAGCCGACACACAAACACAAAAAAAGGCGAACCCCGAAAGATTCGCCTTTATAAAATCATTGTTCCAAATCCTTATTTGGCAGGTGCTGCAGCTGGAGCAGCAGGAGCGGGGCCAAAACCGAAGCCACCACCAAGGGTTGACTTGATAGGATCGCCCATCTCTGAATTCTCAGCATCAGCGTCGTTCAGTTTGAAGAGCATAAACTTGTTGTTCTCTTTAGTGTATGGAGTCCATTCGCCACCTTGCGGGCCGTTCGGGTCGCTGTATTTTGCAAAGTTGGTCCAAGCGGTCAGCATCTTCTCTGAAAGGTCCCAGTCACCTTGAGTCCAAGGACGCCAGCAATGTTTGAGTGATTTAAATACAAACCACAGGTCAGATGAGTGGAAAGCACCTTTCAGACGTTGAGTAACTTCAGGATGTGAGCCGTCGTCAGGCAATGGACGGGCAAATTCATAAACATAGCATTTGTTACCAATGCTGTCGCGGTTTAAGCCAAATGCGGCAATGCCACCTGACATGTCACCCATATCGTCGAGAGTGTAACCCATCATATAAGGAACATCAGCAAGTGTGCCGTCAAGAGCTGCCTCATCGAAGCTTTCGCGAGAAACATAGCCATCAACCATCGGCATAGCAGTGATACCACCAAAGTTGCCTGTTGCATTCGAATAAATTGTGCCAACAGTATGCATTACTTCAGTTTCAGCGGCACGCATCTTAGCCAGTGTGTTGTAACCTGCCCAATCCATAATCACTTTAGTGTTGAATTCAGCACGTTGAAGAGCGTTAAGGTTTTCAGGGGCTTGCGGAGCTTTGTAAGCTGCAATTTTCTTCTCAGCAGGACGATTGCCAAAATTGCCAAAGTTGAAGCCTGCAGGCATACGCATACGGCCACCACCCATACCGCCAAGACCACCAGCACTCATTATGACTGCCTTGTGGAAGAGACCACGGGCAAGCGGAGATTCGCAGATTGTACGAACACTGCCACCACCTGCACTTTGTCCGAATATCATTACATTGTCAGGGTCGCCACCGAATTGTGCAATGTTTTTCTTAACCCATTTCAAAGATTCGATTTGGTCGAGAATGCCATAGTTGCCAGAAACACCATTTTCGCTTTCTGCAGAAAGTTCAGGGTGAGCAAGGAATCCAAATACGCCAAGACGATAGTTGATTGTTACAAGAACAACGTCTTTGTTGCCCCATTCCTGACCATCAAATTCTGGTTCTGTGCCAAAACCTTCACGATAGCCACCACCGTGAATCCAAACTGCAACTGGAAGTTTTGCGTCAACCTTGCCTGAAGCTTTTGTCCAAACGTTCAAATAAAGGCAATCTTCAGAGAAAGGAGCTTCGTCGCCATAGCCCCATTCGGTGTAGTAACCACCTTTATACTGAATGTGTTGGTAACTTGGGTTGGCAAAACGGTCACAAACCTTAACACCTTCCCAAGGAGTAACTGGTTGTGGAGCCTTCCAGCGCAAATCGCGTATTGGCGCTGCAGCGTACGGAATGCCGCGATAAACAAGCACGCCTTCGGTTTCAGTTTTAACACCTTGAACCTGACCGCCCTCGATAGTGAGCACAGGATTCTTCGAGTTGTCGCAGCACGATAGATTACAGCCGCTGTTGTTGCAGCAACTAACCATTGTCAGAGCCGCAAATCCGAATAGAATTGATTTTCTCATCTCAATTACGTTTTTAATAGTTGTTAAAATTTATTTCTGAATGGGGCGGGGGCACGTTGCCGAGTCCCCGTCCGTTGATTCATTTCACTTCAAAATCGATTGATTTCAAATCTTTGTCGAGCGACGAGCAGCCATACAGAATCTGATATTTGCCCGAGCGTGTCGACAGTTCGTCAATCGAAGCGTCGTAGTACTCAAACGATTCGCCGTTGAGCACGATTTCAGCCGTTGCAGACTGTCCAGCGGCGATTTTCAACTTCTTGAAGCCCTTGAGCGATTTGATTGGTGCTTCAGGATAGTCGAGAGCCTTCACGTAAACCTGCACAATTTCCTCGCCGTCGCGTTTGCCAGTGTTGGTAACAGGAACGGTGATTGTAACCGAGCCGTTCTTGTCCATCGAAGCGGCCGACAGTTTGCCCTCGCCGTACTCGAAAGTGGTGTACGACAGGCCGAAACCGAAGGCGTAGAGCGGTGTTCCGCGGAAATATTTGTAGGTGCGGTTTTCCATACTGTAGTCAAGGAAGTCAGGCAGGTCGTTGTTAGACGCGTAGAACGTAACAGGCAGTTTGCCCGACGGGTTGTAATCGCCGAAGAGCACGTCGGCCAGAGCCTTTGCGCCGCCCTGTCCAGCGTACCACGCCTGCAGAAGACCGTCGATTTGGTCCTCGACGCTTGCAAATGCGATTGCCGAGCCCGAGCAGTTGACAAACACAACAGGCTTGCCAGTTGAGTGCATAGCCTTAACCATACGTTGCTGAACCTGTGGCAGTTCAATGTCGGCTTTGTCGCCGCCTTCGCCCTCAAGTTGAGCCGAGATACCACCAATTATAATAATGGCGTCAACATCTTCGGCCATCTTTTTCTCTTCAGCGAAATCGGCGTATTTACGCTCGCAGAAGTCGGCGCGAAGCCTTGCAAACGGGCCAGTGCCGCGTTTGTACTCAATGCTGATATTGTAGGTCTGACCAGCCTTCACGTCGAAGGTCTTGTACTGAACGCCTCTGCGGCCGAAACCGAATCCGAAGCCGCCGCGGCCCATTCCAGGTTTGGCGTCTTCAACCACTTTGCCGTTCACTTTGAACACATATCCGTTGTCCGACGAAATGGTGTAACTCATCGGTCCGCTGAATGTTGCCTTGTAACTTCCTGTGATTCTGACCGAAAGACTGTCGGTGCGGATTCCATCTGCAAATCCGTAAGCGCCGAATGTGTTGAAGTCCAAAGTTGTATAGTCGCCCGTAACGTCGGGTTGGCCTTTCAGTTCGCTGTTGTTGAAGAACTCAACTTTCACGCCCTTGCCGTCGTTGAATTCGGGCAGGTGATAGAATGTGTTGTAGTCGTCGGTCAACTCGCAACCTTTTGAGTATTTGACGTTTGCGTTAGGCAGAGCGTTCTTGATACCCTCAAGCAGTGAGTGAGTGTGGGCTTCGGTTGGCGAGCCGCCGTAGTTGCCTTCAAGAAGTTTGGCGTCATCGGCATTTGGGCCAACAACCAGCACGCTCTTAATATCTTTCGAGAGTGGCAGAATGCCGTTGTTCTTCAGCAGAACCATCGACTCGCGAGCGGCCTGTGTTGCCAGAGCGTCGTTCTCTTCGCTACTGATAACATCCTCGCCCAAGTTGGCCCAAGGCAGCATTTCGGCAGGGTCGAACATACCAAGTTCGAAGCGGCCGCGCAGTGTCTTGCGCAGGTGCTCGTCGAGTTCGGCTTCTGTAATCTTGCCTTCTTTAAGTGCCTCTGTCAGAACCATAAACACTTTGCCGCACTCAAGGTCGGTGCCGTTCAGAACAGCGTCAACCGAAGCCGATAACTTGTCGTCGTGGGTGCCGTGTTGGTTCTTGTTGTAGAAGTTGTTGATAGCGTCGCAGTCGGTGAGCACAATGGCGTCGTAGCCCCATTTCTCACGAAGAATGTTCTGCAGCAGACGGTCGCTTGCGCAGCACGGAACACCCTCGTAGCGGTTGTAGGCGCACATAAACTCACGCACGTTGGCGTCAGTCACAAGTTTCTTGAAAGCAGGCAGATAAGTTTCCCAAAGGTCACGCATCGACACGCGGGCGTCGTAAGAGTGGCGCAATGGTTCGGGACCGCTGTGTACGGCGTAGTGTTTCGCGCAAGCGTGAGTTTTGAAATAGTGCTTGTCGTTGCCCTGCATACCTAGCACGGTCTGAACGCCCAGAACGCTTGTCAGATAGGGGTCCTCGCCGCAAGTTTCCTGACCACGTCCCCAGCGCGGGTCACGGAAAATGTTCACATTGGGGCACCAGAATGTCAGTTCGGGGTTGCCAGGATAGTAGGTTACGCCCATCGGAACGTTGAACAGCGACGAATCGCTGTGGTTGGTGCGGTTCCAGTTGGCGCGGGCCTCGTCCGACACTGTCGAGAAGACTGTGTAGAACAGTTCGGGGCTGAACGAAGCGGCCATACCGATAGGCTGCGGATAAACCGTGTAGCCTTCCTGACGCACACCGTGGCACGCTTCCGACCACCAGTTGTACGACGGAATGCCCAATCGGTCAACCGACACTGATTTGTTCATCATCAATCCCACTTTTTCTTCGGGTGTGAGAAGTGAGATAAGGTTCTCAACCCGCTTGTCTATCGACAGTTTCGGGTTTTGAAACGGATACTCGTATTTCTGCGAGCCGCAGGATACGATACTGACCGCAACAGCGGCCATCACTAAAGGTTTTAAAAATCTGCTCATTTGCATTTAATTGTTATTATTACTGAATATTAATTCCTTATATGGTCGCTGCGGGTCGTTGGTGAACAGGTTCACACTGAATTTCCCGCCAGCGTCGGTTTCGGCTTTCACTTCGATTTTGCGGCCAGGCTTGACAACCGTTCCGCTTGCAATGTTAACAGTCACGCTCGCGGGCGATTCCACCTTGTAAATCACAAGGTCGGCTTTTCCGTTGTTAGTCAGTTCGATAGTGCCCGACAAGCGGCTACTCAACCATCCTGCGGACATCTTGCCAACCGACGGATATGTCTGCATATCAGGCTTTTCGGCCGATTCGGTAGGCTTTGCCATTGCAATGGCCGACACCACAACAGGGACACGCGCTTTTGTGCCGTCGACAACAATCCAGATTGTATCGGAATAGGTGCGGAACAGGTTCTTGTCGTCGGGTATGGTGTAGGTGATTGTTATGGCCGATTCGCGCCCAGCCTCAAGTCTGTAGGGTGCCACGGCACGCAGTTCGGGTGTTTGGGTGGTCTGTACGTCAAGGTTCATCGCCTTGTCCGAAGCGTTGGCTATAAACACTTGTTTTTGAGCCATTTTGCCTTGATAGACATAGCCGAAAGGCAGCGTTGTCTTGTTGGCGTAGAGCATATCGGCAAGCGTGTAGAAATATCGTTCCTGAATGCTACGGTCGGCGGGAACAACATTGGCTTTTGTCGAGAGCGTGCCAAGGCTGCGGCCTTCGGTGTCAACAATCTCAATGGTGCGGTAGGTGTCGCCCACAGCACCCGAAGGGGAATAGGTCACAACCACATCGGTCATTTTTCCGGGCTCGACGGGTGTGCTCAAAAAATCGGCGTTTATGCACGAGCAGCCAGGAATGGCGCGCGATATGGCCACATTGCGGTTCGAGTTGTTGAGCAGGTGGAATGCGTGGCTCACAGGTCCGTCGGCCTCGTTGATAGTGCCGAAATCCCACTCGTAGGTGTCGAATACGGGCACAGCATCGCCACTTTGTGCAAAAGCACAAACTGATGCCATGATTGCAACAATAGATAACAGCCGTCTCAAGTTGTTAGAATTTTTCCAAATTTATGTAAATCTTTTGTTGCAAAAGTGTGGCGATAAATAAAAAAGTTGTTAACGGTTTGTGAATAGTAAATTTGTATGAAAAAACAGTGAGATATTGCCATTTTTAAAGAGATGTGTTTCTTTTGTCGAAACTAACCATGTGCCCTTTGGAGGCACGCTAATAAACTGAAAAACAATGAAAACAGGAGCAAAGATGTTAAGCGAATCGAAGGCTGCCCGTTGGGTGGCTCTCATAATTGTATCATTCACAATGATGTGGGGCTATTTCCTCACCGACGCGCTGTCGCCGCTTATGACAATGCTCGAGGAGCAGATGGGCTGGACAAGCCTTGAGTTCGGGCAGTTCAACTGGGCCTACTGCTGGTTCAACGTGTTCCTGTTCATGCTCATTTTCGGTGGCATTATTCTTGACAAAATGGGAGTGAGGTTCACCGGAATTGTCACTTGCGTGCTGATGTTTACGGGTGCGCTAATCAAGTATTACGCAGTCAATTACATATCGCCTGATGCTTCGGCTGGCACCATTTTCGGAATGCGCACGCAGGTGTTTGTGGCCTGCTTCGGCTACGCCATTTTTGCCGTGGGCACCGAGAACTGCGGAATCACCGTATCGAAGGTCATAACCAAATGGTTTGCCGGCAAGGAGTTGGCGTTGGCAATGGGTGTTCAGGTGGCTGTAGCCCGTCTTGGAACCGCCGCCGCTCTGGTGTTCAGCCCGATGATTGTAAAGCACTTCTCGCTGTCGGCGCCGCTGCTTTTCTCGGCCGTTCTGCTCTGCATCGGTTTGGTGGCCTATCTTGTTTTCTGCCAAATGGATAAGCGTTTCGATGCCGAAGTTGCCCAGCAGAAGACCGAGCCCGACGACATTTTCAAAGTGAAAGACCTGAAACTGATAATCACCAACCGCGGATTCTGGCTTATTGCGCTGCTCTGCCTGATGTTCTACTCGGCGGTGTTCCCGTTTATGAAATACGCCGCTTCGCTAATGGAGAACAAATACGGTGTCAGCACTACGCTGGCGGGCATTATTCCGAGCCTTATTCCGTTCGGAAACCTTATTATGACACCGCTTTTCGGCAGCATCTACGACAAGAAGGGCCGTGGCGCAACCATTATGATTATCGGCTCGCTGCTGCTAATTCTGGTGCATGTGCTCTTTGCGCTTCCGCTTATGAACTACTGGTGGTTTGCCGCCTTCATAATGATTGTTCTGGGCGTGGCTTTCTCGCTTGTTCCGTCGGCAATGTGGCCGAGTGTGCCGAAAATCATTCCGCAGAAACTGCTTGGCTCGGCCTACGCGCTCATTTTCTGGGTGCAGAACATCGGTTTGGGATTTGTTCCGCTGTTCATCGGCTTTGTGCTCGATAAATACTGCCGCGCAGGCGTGCGTCTTGTCAACGGTACCGAGGTTACGCAGTACAACTACACCTTGCCAATGGTTATTTTCGCCATGTTTGGCATTGTGGCTCTGCTGCTTGCGCTGATGCTTAAACGCGAAGACGCCCGCAAAGGCTACGGACTTGAGAAACCGAATGTGGTGGAGTAGATGTTAGGAGTTAGGTGTTGGGTATTGGGTGTTGGTGTGGTGGCATTGGTTTGAAGTGCGTGCAGTCCCGTTAGGGATGAAAGATTAGTGAAAACAAAGTGAAAGAATGTGGCGTGCGTAGGTACACCACATTCAATACAAAAAGCCTAAAGTGTAGATTGGCAGTTTGTTGCCAGCGGCATATTCGATGTTGTCAGATATTACGAATCCGTTCTCAGCATCGGCAACCTGCCGCCCGTCTTTTGTGCGCCCGCCAACCTCTAACGTGTATTTTCCATCAATTACAAAATCGGCTTGCGAGGTGGCGTATTCAACCCTGTGCGATTGCTGTAACTGATTGACAACGAACACTTCGCGCATCGTTCCTGCATTTGTTGCGCTTGTCGATAGCGCCGCCATAAGATTGGTGTTTTCGAGGTAAATCTTATCGGGTTTCTGCATTTTCTTAACATTCAGTGAATCAGAATAAAGCAGATTGAGCAGTTGGGCACGGTTCAGATATTGCAGGTAGGCTAACAGAGTGGCGCGTGTGGTTTCGGCCATCGACGCCAATTTTGCAATATCCACCAGCAGGGGCACTTCGGTCGAAAGCACATACATCAGCGCCTTGAGTTTGCGGATGCTGCCCACATCGACACCGCAGAGCGCTGGTAACTCAATCTCCAATGTCATATTCACAACGTTCTCGATGCGACTATGATAGTCGTTTTTGCCATCAGCAATAAATGGATAGTAACCATAATGCAGATAATCAGTAAAATGCGCCAACGGACGAACCTTGCTGCAAACTTCATCGCAAAAGTCGTTTGGAGCCGTCAGAAGGGTGTCGAGGCTCACGCGGTCGATTTTGATGTTGTGCCTCATCGCCAGATATTCGCGATACGACAATCCCTGCATCTCGTAACCAATGCAGCGCCGTGACAAGTCGGCATCGGCGTTTAGGATTTGCAGCAGCGACGACCCGCTGAATACAAAACGCATCGAGGGGTACTCGTCGTAGGCGTTTTTAAGTTCGATGCTCCAGTTGGCGTATTTGTGCACCTCGTCGATAAATAGACATTCGCCGCCGCTCATGTAGAAGTCCGACACAAGCTCGGAGAGTGTGTGGCGGCTGAAGTAGAGGCTGTCGAGGCTCACATAGAGGGCACGGTCGGCGTTTCCGCCGTACTCCATCACAATGCGCTGAAGCATTACGGTTGTTTTTCCAACTCCGCGTGCTCCACGGATGGCAATCATTCGGTTGTCCCAATGAATATCGTCCATAGCGCTCCGCACGAATTTTAGCGATGTGTTTTTCAACAGCCTGCGGCACCTTTCCTTTAACGTGTTCATTTTCTTTGCCTTTTAGTTTGTTGCAAATATATGAATATGTTCGATATGAAAAACATTTTTATGTAAAAAGTGTTCGCCGTAGCAAACGAATTTACTACATAAGTGTTCGCTGTAGAAAACGATTTATAATAAAAAGTGTTCGTTGTTGCGAACAAATTAATGCGCAAATAGCATTTAATTATTTTCTATATTTGGTGCAAGAGCAACGAAACATTAATAAACAAGTGATATAGGATAAAGCCGAAAATCCTGAAAAGAGTAGGCGGGTTTTAGACAATCGGTATTATGGCTAGAGTATATAAAGGTGATTCTACAAGTTACAGCGACCAGCTCTTCAGAATTGAGAGTGGCAGAATCTATAAAAGCGATTCCACAAGTTATAGCGACCAACTTATGCGAGTTGATAATGGCCGTGTGTATAAAGGAGACTCAACAAGTTACAGCGACCAACTCTTGAGAATTGACAACGGCAGAATCTATAAAGGTGACTCTACAAGTTATAGCGACCAACTTATGCGAGTTGATAATAACAGGGTATATAAAGGAGACTCAACGAGTTACAGCGACCAACTTTTCAGAATAGAAAACGGTAGAATCTATAAAGGCGACTCTACAAGTTATAGTGACCAACTTATGCGAATTGAAGGCCCCGTAACTTTGGCCGAATTAGCCGCTATCTTGTACGCTTACAATCACATGCGAAAGCATTAAACAACAATTTTGGCTATATTGGGATTGGAAACAACCGGATGAAAAAAAAACTGAACTTTCCCGCCGTTGTGAATTGCTTTCAAATTTTGGCTATATTGGGATTGGAAACAACATAGATTCTGTTTGCCCGGCTATAACCACAGTTGTGAATTGCTTTCAAATTTTGGCTATATTGGGATTGGAAACAACTATTACATAAAAGAAATCACGGGTCCTAAGTTGTGAATTGCTTTCAAATTTTGGCTATATTGGGATTGGAAACAACTGCGCTTCTGGTCATAGTTCGTTATAAATTGTTGTGAATTGCTTTCAAATTTTGGCTATATTGGGATTGGAAACAACGTATATAGTAAAGCACGGCCACGCTGTTAGGTTGTGAATTGCTTTCAAATTTTGGCTATATTGGGATTGGAAACAACCATATTCATACGTTTTTTCTGTTCCGTTCGTTGTGAATTGCTTTCAAATTTTGGCTATATTGGGATTGGAAACAACAACGTTCAATGCACGATGGCGTAAATGATTGTTGTGAATTGCTTTCAAATTTTGGCTATATTGGGATTGGAAACAACTTGGAGCCATGGAAGGCCATATTTCTTCTGGTTGTGAATTGCTTTCAAATTTTGGCTATATTGGGATTGGAAACAACCGCCAATCAATGGCCCTGCCTTTGCGTACGTTGTGAATTGCTTTCAAATTTTGGCTATATTGGGATTGGAAACAA
>JAGCFC010000098.1 GCA_017650325.1 Salinivirgaceae bacterium
AAGCAAGGCCCGCATTGAGGAGGCCATTGAGCAGTTCCGCTTCCGCGAAGCCCTGAAACTGGTAATGGACATTGCCCGTCTGGGTAACAAATATCTGGCCGAGACCGAGCCGTGGAAGGTTGTGAAAACCGACCCCGACCGCGTGCGCACCATAATGAACATCTGTCTGCAGATTGTTGCAAATCTGTCAGTTGCGTGCGACCCGTTTATGCCGTTCAGCGCCGAGAAAATGCGCAAGTTGCTCAACATTCCGCAACTGAACTGGGAGCATCTGGGCGCGCCAAATTTGATTGAAGACGGACACCAAATCGGCGAGCCGTTCCTGCTGTTCGAGAAGATTGAAGATGAGCCGATTGACGCTCAAATCAAGCGCTTGGAGGACATCAAAAAGGCCAACGAGGCAGCCGAACTGGCCAACGCCCCCGCCGCCCCAATGAAGCCGCTCATCACCTACGACGACTTTAGCAAAATGGACATCCGCACAGCCACAATCCTTGAGGCGGAGCGCGTGCCAAAATCCGACAAACTAATGAAACTGCTGGTTGATACAGGAATCGACAAGCGCACCGTGGTGTCGGGCGTGGCAAAGCACTTCACCGCCGAAGAACTTATCGGCAAACGCGTCACCATTCTGGCCAACCTTGCCCCGCGCAAACTGATGGGCATCGAGAGCCACGGAATGATTCTTATGGCTGAAAACTTCGACGGCGCCCTGTCGATGATTCCTTGCGAAAAGGATTTCAAGAACGGGTCGGTGATTTGTTAGGTTTAACGTAAACGAAAACAGAAAACATAAACTATAGGGACGTGGCGTGCCGCGTCCGCGAAAGATAATTGACGGGGACGTGAGTTCCCGTTTTTTTTGTTCAGCAAGGAAGGGATTACACATTTCCATTTCCTTACCACATTCACCGTTCATTCAAAAAAATCTTTTTCCTTTTCCAACCAACAACTGTATTTTTGTATACTTTGCACAACAAAGATTAATGGATTGATAATAATCGACTGATATATACGGATATAACAAAAGAGGAATAAAGAGATAACATAAAAACAGAGCCTTATCTTATTTTCGGAACGATAAAATCGCCAAATTTTAAGCACAAGAAAATAAGCAATATAGGAAGGTTCACGCTTTATGGCGTGAGCCATTTCGTGCTTATTAATGTGCAATGGTGTTTGGCGATACCTTTCGTTCTTGATAAGCAACCAAACGAAATGGCAAACGCTTTTTTTGTGGGTTGTGGTAAGGTTGATTATCAAACTGATATGAAAGAGCAACCCCACATAGGAGAACTGATTAAAGCACAGTTGCACAAGCAAGAGCACACCAACGAATGGCTGGCACGGCAACTATCGTGCAATATACGCACAGTGACCAAAATCTTTCATAAGCAAACCATCGACACCCAACAACTTATGCGAATTTCAGAGATTTTGGAATTCGACTTCTTTAAAATTTATTCCGACAATTTCAATAACAAATAGTGCCCAAAACGGGCAGTTCAACTGCCTTGTTTGGGCAGTATGAATTTCGGTCGTCAGATGGCGTGGTGCGTAAATTTGAACGGTTTAATAATTAAAATTATGGGAAAGTATTACAGAACCGAAATTGACAGCGACAAGCAGTGTGTCTATATCTTTGTAAATGACATTACATTTATTAACACAGTGAAAGGAATAATCCAAATCTTGGATTACATAAAAGACATTAAAGATAGTTATAGCAAAGTTGACAGAACCACTAAGATTATAGAAGTAAGTCCGAAACAAGGAATAAGTATTGATTTTTTTGAATTAACAATAAAGAGCCGTCTTGATGAGATTAGCGATGAAGTGTTCGAAATGAGAAAAAAACTATCAAACATGGGATTGCCTTGTGATGAAATTAAAATATATGACAGGGTTATTCTGAGGATGATGAACAACAAATATGAAAGTGAACTTATTGAAGATATGCACCTGATATTGGGTGCTCTAATTTGCAAATTAACTGGCATAAATATTGTCTCACTCATTAAACAATACGAAAAAACTCTTGTTGAAAAAGATAAACAAAAAATTGATTTTCTTACACAAGCCGTACAGTTGTTCCTTGTTTTCAATGCGTTAATTGCAAGAATAGATAAAATATAACTTATCTGTAATTCTATTACAACTCGGAGTTTAACAAATAAAAGTTATAATTATGAGAAGATTTCTTTCATTAGTTTTTGCATATGCGTTTGCAGGGCAAGCGTGGGCGCAGAATTTTACAATTGACAATTTGAATTATGAAGTTATTAATGCACAAAAACATTATGTATCTGTTAGCAAGACCGAAATAGAGATAAAAGACAATCTTGTTATTCCTTCGGAAGTTGTCAATGATGGTATAACTTATACAGTTGTAAGCATAGCAGACAATGCATTCTCAGGCTGCAGCGAATTAACATCGGTGGACATTCCAAAATCTGTTACTAGCATCGGTCGTTTTGCATTCTATGGTTGTCGAGGCTTAACAACTATTACAATTTCTGTAACAAATGTTTATGAAGAAGCATTCCGCGATTGCAGTGGCTTGACATCAGTAGTAATTCATTCTGGTAATATCGAAAAGGCTGCATTTTCAGGTTGTTCGAACCTAACGTCAATAACGCTACCTTATTATGCGTGTGGAAATAAAGATTTCGACCCCAACATTAACCACGCCTATGAATACCCGTTTGGTTATATTTTTGGTGAATTAGAATATGACGGTGGTGTGCGAACATCACAAATTTATTATTACTATTACTATGGATGGGGGGCTGACCCCAATGCTTCTAAAAACAAAAAGAAAGATTCTGTAACTTACTATATTCCTGCTAATCTTAAAGAAATAATAATTACAGGAGGAGGTAATTCATTTGATGATTTTTCGATTCCCGATGGAGCATTTTCCTATTGTAAAAGTATAACATCAATAACAATTAAAGATTATGTAAAAATCATTGGTGAATGTGCTTTTAAAGGCTGTGAATCATTAGAATCGATTGACATTCCCAATTCGGTTAGGGGCATTGGCGACGAGGCGTTTTATGATTGCTGCAGTTTAACGTCAGTAACACTTTTAAAATCGGTAGGTAAAGTGGGAAATAGTGCATTTCGGGGGTGCAACAATCTTACCATTTATTGTGAAGTAAAAGAGGAACCTGCAACTTGGCATTATAAATGGAATGTTAGCAATAGACCTGTAGTATGGGGTGACAAATCAATTCCTTGTAGGAAATATGGACATCAAATAGTTACAGATAATGCGGTTGCCGCAACTTGTACAAAATCTGGTGAAACCGAAGGTTCGCATTGTTCTGTTTGTGGAGAGGTATTTGTAAAACAAGAAAAAATTCCAGCATTAGGCCACGAGTTTTCAAATTACATTTATAACAATGATGCAACAACAACTGCCGATGGTACAGAAACGGCAACTTGCTTACGTTGCGGTGAAACCGACACCCGTGTAGCACAAGGCACAAAATTAGCAACCTCCGTTTCAGAATCTGCCGCAGACAATTTGCAGGTTCACGCCCACGGCAACACCATTATTGTTGAAAACGCCACCGAAGAAATCCGCGTTTATGATGCAATGGGCCGCCTGATTTGTAGAGACGCAGCGCCTTGCGTACATGCAGAAATGAATGTCAATGCCACAGGCGTTTACATTGTTAAGGTTGGCAATGTGGCGAAACGCGTGATGGTGAATTGATAATTAGAATAAAATACTGATTATGTGGGGTAGAGACGTCATATTATGGCGTCTCTATGTGTTTTATGGGTATCCTATTTTCCCCAACCGTCGATAACATCATCTTTTATCAGGTCAACAATTGCCTGATGTCGGTCTCTTGCAATAAGATGCATAAATTGCGTGTAACCTTCGCCATTGATAATGACAGGCGTGTTTGTAATGCCCGAAACCTGATGGCTATCCATATAAGAATCAAAGATGTGCGAGAACAGAATGCTTCGATACTCTTGTACCGATAGTTCCCTGTTTGCACTCTTCATATTTCTTGAAGGAATAGGATTAAGGTCATCGCAGGAATAGTAAAGGATAAGGTTTTCATTTTCAGCAAATAAATCGGCTATTCGGCCTGTTATGGCGTGCAAAACTTCAGGTCGGGTACTTTCGCCGCCACGCAATCGGTCAATCATAATTTCCGAAATGTCAACGCCTTGTTCGGTAATCGATTTTTGCACAGTGTCTGCCAATAACGAAATGTCCGCATCAAAAAGCATAATGCGGTATTCATCACCGTTTCTTGATGAAATTGAGAAGGAATAGTTCATCTACAAAAGAATTCTGCACGAAAATTCTTCGGGCTTCATTTTACGCAATTTTTCGCGTTGGGCGCATTTGCGTTCCTTCAAGTTCTTAACCGCTTCCAAAAGTTTTTCGGAAGGATTATTTATAACTATCGGTTCTTTTGTGTGTGACATCTTTTGAAAGATTATGTTCGCATTGCAAAAGTAACAACTATTTTCATTGATTTCCAAAATTATCTGATATAGTTTTGTGAATTAGCGAATTCAAAAGAAAACTCTACTTTTGTCCGAAAACTTTGGTACTTCGAACTTAAAACATAAAACGATGGAACAATTATTCATATACAACACATTATCAAGGACAAAGCAGCCGTTCAAGCCGATAACCGAAGGTAAGGTCGGAATGTATGTCTGCGGTCCGACGGTTTATGGCGACGCGCATTTGGGACACGCCCGTCCTGCCATAACTTTCGATATTCTCTATCGCTATCTGTTGCATTTGGGCTACAAGGTGCGCTACGTGCGCAACATTACCGATGTAGGCCATTTAGAGCACGATGCCGATGAGGGCGAGGACAAAATCGCCAAAAAAGCGCGTCTGGAACAACTTGAGCCAATGGAAGTTGCGCAATATTACACCCTGCGCTACCACGAGGCAATGAACAAACTCAACGTTCTGCCGCCAACCATCGAGCCGCGCGCGTCGGGGCACATTATCGAGCAGATTGAGTTTGTGAAGAAGATTCTCGAAAACGGATTCGCATACGAGAGCAACGGCTCAATATACTTTGATATTGAGGCATATAGCAAAAAATTCAAATACGGCAAACTCTCGGGGCGCAACGTTGAGGAGATGCTCGAGACCACCCGCGCCCTTGACGGTCAGGATGAGAAGCGCCGCACGTGCGATTTCGCTCTTTGGAAACGCGCTCAACCTGAGCACATTATGCGCTGGCCTTCGCCTTGGAGCGACGGTTTCCCTGGCTGGCATATCGAGTGCTCGGCAATGGGCTGCAAGTATCTGGGCGAAGAATTTGATATTCACGGTGGCGGTATGGACCTGATTTTCCCGCATCACGAAAGTGAGATTGCGCAGTCGGCGGCCGCTTTGGGCCACGATTCGGTCCACTATTGGATGCACAACAATATGATTACCATCAACGGACAGAAGATGGGCAAGTCGCTTGGCAACTTCATCACGCTCGGCGAGTTCTTCAGCGGCAGCCACAAAGACAAAGACGGCAACGAGATGCTCGACAAGGCTTATTCGCCAATGACCATCCGCTTCTTTATTCTTCAGGCGCACTACCGCTCAACGGTCGATTTCTCGAACGAGGCTCTGCAGGCGTCGGAGAAAGGTTTGGCAAAGATTGTGGAGACCTACAACCGACTGATGAAATTGCGTGCGTCGGACAAGACCACCGTTGATGTGGCAGGTCTGCGTCAGCGCTGCGAGGAGGCAATGTGCGACGACCTGAACACGCCAATCGTCATCTCGCACCTGTTCGAGGCCGCAAAGGCTGTGAACACCGTCGCCGACGGCAAGGGCACCATCAGTCAGGCCGATTTGGACGAACTGCAGGATGTGTTCCGCACGTTTGTCTGCGACATTCTAGGCTTGCAGATTGAGTCGGCGGGCAGCGGCAGCAGCGATGCTTACAAAAAGGCCATCGACCTTCTGCTCTCAATCCGTCAACAGGCAAAGCAGAACAAGGACTGGGCCACAAGCGACCGCATCCGCAACGAGCTGGCCGCCATCGGCTTCAACGTGAAAGACACAAAAGACGGGTTTGAGTGGGAGTTGACGAATTAAAAGCACAAATAGAAAAACTACTGGCAATGGACAATGCAAATGGCACAAAAACAATAAACAACAATTTTTGCCTAATTTGCGGAACTCCTCTATATTTGCCATTCGATAATTGTTAAAAATGGGCAAAAAAGAATCTCGTGTAACCTCACGTCAACTACGGAGTTCGTATTTGACCACCATCATAAGCATATCGTTGGTCTTGTTTGTGATAGGATTGGTTGGCTTGCTTATTCTGAACGCGCATAAAATATCACGTCATGTGAAGGAGAACATCGGATTCACAGTTTTCCTGAACAACGATGTGAAAGAGGTGGACATGATTAAATTGCAAAAAAGCCTCGATGCGTCGGTTTTTGTCCGCAGCACCGAATTTGTGTCGAAAGAACAGGCGGCTCAGGAACTGAAGGACGAGTTGGGCGAGGATTTCGTCAACTTTTTGGGTTACAACCCGCTGCTGCCTTCAATAGAGGTGAAACTTAAAGCCGAATACGCCAACGCCGACAGCATTTCGAAAATCGAGAAACGCTTGTTGAAATACTCACAGGTGAAAGAGGTTTCGTATCAGAAATCATTAATCGAAACAGTTAATCAGAACATTAAGAAAATCAGTGTTGTGCTGCTTGTGTTCTGCGGACTGTTGTTCATCATATCACTATCGCTGATTAACAACACGATACGTCTGTCGGTTTATGCGCGCCGATTCTTGATAAAGACCATGGAACTCGTTGGCGCAACCCGTTCGTTTGTCAGGGCACCTTTCATAATCAAAAGCCTCTGGCATGCGCTGATAAGCATTCTGATAACATTTGTGCTTTTAGGAGGCACAATCTACATTACCGACAAGCATCTTCCCGAATTATCAATAATGTATGAACTCGATACCATTGCCATTCTGTTTGTCGGCATAATGGTCATAGGATTCTTTATTGTCTGGATTTCGAACTTTTTTGCCGTCAACCGCTATCTGCGAATGAAAGGCAACGATTTGTACGCATAAAATCAAAAATATGGATAACGAAACAAACAAAACAGGTTTTGCCATTCCGCAAGAGAACTACAAGTTCATCTGGATAGGCATTGCAATTGTGGTTATTGGCTTCATACTTATGGCTGGCGGCCGCTCCGACGACCCGCAAGTGTTCAACGAGTCGATGTTCAACGCCCGCCGGATAGTTATCGCTCCGATTATTGTACTGGCAGGATTCCTATTCGAGATTTACGCAATTATGCGAAAACCCAAAACAGAAAAATAATTCAAGAGAAAAGGTGATTTCCACTCACCAATAAGCAATTTGTAATGATTTTTGTGCCAGGAAAGAATCAGTATGACTTTGAAGAAGGACAGGTCATATTGATAGACAAACCATTAAAATGGACCTCATTCGATGTGGTTAACAAAGTACGCTACTTGATTCGTAACCAATTCGGACTGAAGAAGATAAAAGTCGGACATGCTGGCACACTCGATCCTCTGGCAACAGGGTTGCTGGTGATTTGCACCGGAAAGTTCACAAAGCAGATTGAAACCCTGCAGGCGAGCAATAAAGAGTATGTGGGCACATTCATGCTTGGCGCCACAACTCCATCGTTTGACCGCGAGACCGAAGTGGACCGCACCTACAGCACCGATGGCATCACCAAGGAAAAGGTTGAGGAGGTGCTGCGGACATTTGAAGGTGAGCAGGACCAGGTGCCGCCCATTTTCTCTGCCAAACAAATTGGCGGACAACGTGCTTATGTAGCCGCCCGCAAAGGTCATGATGTCGAACTTAGCCCGTCGCGCATCAATATTGAGCGCATCTGGCTTATGGAATACAATATGCCTCTGGTGACTGTCGGCATAAAATGCAGCAAGGGTACTTATATCAGGGCGCTGGCGCGCGATTTCGGCGAAAGGCTCGGCTCTGGTGCCTATCTGCACGATTTGAGGAGGACGGCAAGTGGTGATTTCAGCATAAATGATGCCATTGAAATTACAGATTTTGAAAAAATCATCAAAAACTTGCAACCACTTGAAAAAAAAGACGTAAACAAAATGTCATAATCTTATTATAGTTTTGCGGCTGTTCGGGCGAACACGCAAATGCATATAAAACAGTAAACTTTTTTTGAATGAAACTTTCGCAATTTAACTACGACTTGCCAGAAGATCGTATTGCACTTTACCCGTCGGAAAACAGAGACGAGGCACGTTTGTTGGTTGTCAACCGCAAGACAGGACAGTTTGAACACCGCATTTTCAAAGAAATTATCAATTACTTCGATGATAAGGATGTATTTGTGTTCAACAACACGAAAGTGTTTCCAGCCCGTCTCTACGGCAACAAAGAGAAAACCGGAGCCAAAATCGAAGTGTTTCTTCTCCGCGAGTTGAACCATGACCAGCGTTTGTGGGACGTTCTTGTTGACCCTGCGCGCAAAATCCGCATCGGCAATAAACTGTATTTTGGAGAAGACGACTCTTTAGTTGCCGAAGTAATTGACAATACAACTTCGCGCGGCCGTACGCTGCGTTTCCTTTTCGACGGACCATACGAGGAATTCAAGAAGACTCTTTATTCGCTTGGTGAGACGCCGCTCCCGCGTTCAATTAAACGAAGCGTTGAGCCCGAAGACGCTGAGCGATACCAAACCATATTCGCAAAACACGAGGGTGCCGTTGCCGCACCTACAGCTGGCCTGCACTTCAGCCGCGAGCTTTTGAAACGCTGCGAGATTAAAGGCATCAATTTTGCCGAGATAACCTTGCATGTGGGCCTTGGCAATTTCCGCTCGGTGGATGTTGAGGATCTGACAAAACACAAAATGGATTCGGAGCAGATTCTTATCACCGAAGAGGCCGCAAACATAGTAAACAAGGCCAAAGACGGACACCATAAGGTTTGCGCCATCGGAACCACCGTCATGCGCACTCTCGAAAGTTCGGTATCGACCTACGGCTATCTGAAACCGTTCGACGGCTGGACCAATAAATTCATCTTCCCGCCATACGAGTTCAGCGTGGCTAACGCAATGGTTTCGAACTTCCATCTGCCGCAATCGACATTAATGATGATGGTGGCCGCCTACACAGGATACGATTTGCTGATGGAATCGTATAAATTGGCAATGGCCGAAGGATATAAGTTTGGAGCATACGGCGACGCCATGCTTATAATCTGATAGATAAATATTTAATTGAAATTATAATGAATAGAGTCGCAGCACACGCGGCTCTATTTTATTTTCAAAAAAAACAATTCCATAACAGACCTGATCTTCAGAGTTTTGATTTTTGATTTTTGATTTTTGATAATATTTTTGTCCTAACGAATTAAAGTTAACTGATATGAAATGGATTCATAACTTACTGAAATGCTTCTCGTTCTCGGCTGTATTATTCACTTTTCAAGCCTGCTATGGTGACATGCAAGACGATATTTACGATTGCGAGTTTTCGGTGCGCGTGGTTGATGGCGATGGCAACGGAATCCCAAATGTTGAGGTAACAATGACCGACCAAGATGACAGACGTCTTTTTCTTGATACAACCACCACTGCCGGAATGGCTTACGTTAAACGTGGAATAATGCTTGGAAGCTGTTTGAAAATGCACTTTAAACCACTCGATGGCGCTGATTTTCAAGCAAAAGACACAACCGTAACCGATTGGAGCCATAACGACCACTACACAATCACCCTCCAACCTAAATGATTGGCAATCTGCTGTTTCGAGCCTTCCGAAAGGTTGAAACCAATGTTCACGAATTGAACTATCTGTTTTGGGAGTGCACCACACGCTGCAACCTGCATTGCCGCCATTGCGGCAGCGACTGCAAAGAGGCTGCGGGTGAGCGCGACATGCCCATTGCCGATTTTATTGGCGCACTCGAAACCATTCCAAAAGATGCTATTGTGCCGAATTTCACTGTTGTGCTCACTGGCGGAGAGCCACTTCTCCGCCCCGATCTTGCCGAAGCCGGACGCCAAATCAGGCAGCATGGTTTTCATTGGGGAATGGTATCGAACGGCTATTTCTACACTGCCGAAAAGCAACTTGAACTGCTACGTGCCGGCATGGGAGCCTTAACCATCAGTCTCGACGGCCTTGAGCAGTCGCACGATTGGATGCGCGGCCGCACCGGAAGTTTTGCCCGTGCTTTGAACGCCATCAAACTTGCTGTGTCGGAACCCCGCCTCTACTTCGATGTGGTTACATGCGTCAACCAACGCAATATCAGTGAGTTGGAAGATGTTTACAATCTTTTGAGCGATGCCAAAGTACCTCAGTGGCGCATTTTCACCATTATACCTATCGGTCGCGCCTTGGACGACCCCGAGCTGCACCTCACCGACGCCCAATTTGTTAGGTTGATGGAATTTATCAAGAGCCATCGTGACAAGCAGGGTGGAATGAACGTCACTTTCAGTTGCGAGGGTTATTTGGGCCCATACGAGCGCAAGGTGCGTCAAGCACCATATTTCTGTCATGCAGGTGTCAACATCGCCTCGGTACTGATTGACGGCCGCATCTGCGCCTGCCCCAACATCGACCGCGACCGCTTCTCGCAAGGCAGCATCTACACCGACAATCTCTATCAAGTTTGGAACGAGCGTTTTGAGCCGTTCCGCAACCGTAACTGGGCGCGCACCGGAATTTGCAAAGGGTGCAAAGCCTTCAAAAATTGTCTGGGCAACGGAATGCACAACTGGCACGGCTCGGGTGAGAACGTTATCAATTGTCATTACCACAAGATATTGAACGGATCAATGGATTGAGACCCAGCTTCTCATCATTTACTTTTTCTCACTCCACCTTACTTAAAAATCCCATATCTTTGCACCCACAAATGAAACAGCGTAGAAACATATCGGCCCTACTCCTGCTGACAGTTTTTCTGGCACGCATTGTCGTGTTGTCGGTGCACACCCACGAGCCTGTATATCACGCTGATTATGAATGCGAACAATGTACGCACCACTCTTGTCATTCGGGTCATTTGACAGAATGGCAACTGGCTGACAGCGAGTGTGTTCTTTGCCAGTTGTGCCAATTACCTTACGCAATGGCTCTGGCGATTACCATTGCAGCACTCTTATTTTTAACAAGATACATTCGAGCCGCAGAGTGCGAGCTCATCCCGTGCAACCGCTACGGCCACATTCGCGGACGCGCCCCTCCAATGATTTAAACAAACATCCCGCTATTTTTTTGTTAACCCGAATTGTAGGCTCTCGTTTGCTACATATTGGATTGACAATCAGTTTGTTTAAATTAGATAATCGAATTTATGACACATTTTCTGGCTGCGGCGGCTTTGCTTTGCGCAATGTCCGACACAGTGATTGATATTGAGGAAGTTACCATTTCGGACCACACCGTGCGTACCGTGCAGACGCACACCACGTTGCCTTCGATTCAGCTGACCCATGACTATCTCCAGCAGAATTTCTCGGGCAGCTTAATGCAGACGCTGCAAGGCATTCCGGGAGTCAAGGCGATGAGCATTGGTTCGGGGCAGTCGAAGCCGACAATCCGCGGACTTGGGTTCAACCGTATGGCTGTGGCCGAAGACGGCATAAAGCACGAAGGTCAGCAATGGGGCGATGACCACGGTCTGGAGATTGACCAGTTTGCCATTGACCGCGTTGAGGTGATTAAAGGCCCGGCGGCTCTGCTCTATGGCAGCGATGCTATTGGCGGCGTTATATGCTTATATACCAATCATATACCCACCGACAGTTTGAGCGGTGCTGTGCAGTTGTTTGGACGGAGCAACAACGGACAGTTGGGCGCGTCGGCAAAATTGGGACTGCGTGCAGGAAAACTCTTCTGCCGCGCCAATTTCACCATAATTAACTATGGCGACTACAAAGTGCCGACCGACAGCATTCAGTACTACTCGTACTATATCAGGCTGAAAGACCAGCGGTTACGCAATACGGCCGGGCTTGAGCGCGACGGAAGTCTGATGTTTGGCTATGCCGGATACAATTTCCATACTGACTTGCGAGTGTCGGACTCTTACGCAAAGAGCGGCTTTTTTGCCAACGCCCACGGACTCGAGGTGCGGCTGTCGGATATTGATTACGACCGTTCGCGACGCGACATTGACTTGCCGCATCAATGGGTAAATCATCTTAAGGTGCTGAGTCACAGTAGTTGGCGAAACGATATTTTGTCAGTTGATGTGTCGCTCGCCTACCAGAATAACAGGCGCGAGGAGTGCTCGGAACCTGTGTCGCACGGCTATATGCCAAAACCCGACGGCTCAATGGAGCGCCATTTCGACAAGAGCACCTATACGGCCAATGTCGGTCTGAAAATGTCGCTTGCGGAGCACAATCTGAACGCAGGTGTAAATACTGAATATCAGCATAATAGACGGACTGGTTGGGGATTTATTATTCCCGATTTTGAGACTGGAAGTTATGGTGCGTATCTTCTTGACAAATGGCAACCGACTGACAAACTGAAACTTAATGCTGGTTTGCGCTACGATTTCGCGCAGACGCACATTCACAGTTACAACGATTGGTACAAAACGCCTATCGCTGGCGGTGATTCGGTCTTCAAGCAGCGTTCTGCCGATATTGACCTGACTTTCAATAATCTGACGTGGTCGGTTGGAGCGAGTTACGAGACTGCCTATTGGGTGTTGAAAGCCAATGCTGGCAAGAGTTTCCGCATACCAATCCCGAAAGAGTTGGGGGCCGATGGTATCAATTACCACATTTTCCGCTACGAGCGCGGCAACACGCAACTCGACCCCGAAGTGTCGTACCAACTCGACGTGAGCGCCTATTGGGCTAACAAGGTGGCCAGCATTCAGATTGAGCCGTATCTGAACTATTTTCCTAACTATATCTATCTGAACCCCACGTCGTTATACGAGGAAGGACTGCAACTGTACCATTACACGCAGGCCGAAGTTTTGCGCTATGGCGTTGAATGTCAGACTACTTGTAAAATCACACGGCACATTGACGCCGAACTGAAAGGCGAGTATCTGTATGCCGAACAGCTGTCGGGCGCGAAAAAGGGCTACACGCTGCCGTTCTCAACGCCGTGGTCGGCCGATGCGGGGCTCAAGTACAGCCACAAGCGGCACGGCGAGGGTTCTGTCGGGCTGAACGTGCATATAGTTGGGAAACAGGACAAT
>JAGCFC010000099.1 GCA_017650325.1 Salinivirgaceae bacterium
CCTGTGTCCTGGCAAAGCGGAAGCATTCCTTTGGCGGCCACCTCGGCGTTGCGAAGGAATGTCAGGGCCACGTATTTGTCGTTTTCCGAAGCCTCTGGGTCGCATAAGATTTTGGCAACCTGCTCGTTATGTGAGCGGCGAAGCATAAACGACACATCGCGAAAAGCGGCGTTTGCCATAGCGGTCAGACCCTCTTTGGCGATTTTCAGAATGGGTTTACCCTCAAATTCCGAAACCGACACATAGTCTTTAGTCAGCAAATAGTACTCCGTCTCGTCTTTGCCGAGCGGAAACATTGGTTGGTAATGAAATTCTGCCATCGTTAAATATTTTTAATTGTGTATCAACATTTTAGCCAACCGTCACCGACCATTGGCAATAGGCTCAAAAGTAAGAGTTTTAACCAACAAAATAAACTTTTACATATATTATTGTTCGTTTTCGAAACAAATAAACCTATTTATATATCGTCTGCAAACATCTTACATAAAAGCGAATCTCTACTTCCAAAACTTACCCTAAAACTCTTTTAAAAGTACCGTTATACCTTTGGTTTCAACACGTGCCAAACGCGGTTTGGATTTACTCTGCAAATAAGAATAGTCTGAAATACAACACATTACAAACGACACGGATTTACTCTGCAAATAAAACGCCTTATCCATAGAATGGGAAATAAGACATATATTTCTTCGAATTTGTTTCCGTATCGGCAGGCTTTATCAATCCTGCATCCATAGTGTCTGACAAAATGCGAGATGCAATGGAAGAATCGTTTTTATTCAGGCCAAATCGTTCCCTTACCGATTGATTATTAACAGGTTTTCCATCTTCATATACAATACATGCATGTTGGTAACAAACATCTATCTTTTCTTGCTTTGTCATCTCCCTTATATCCTTTTGTGGAAAAAGAAAAACTCTTGTGTGCTGTTCACTCTTTGTAAACTTCGCTGCAGGAAGAAACATTTCTTCAATGGCCGCCACAGCCCTATCTATACCGCTTCCTCGTCTTTCGCAAATGCCAAGCAAAAACATTGTTTGGGCAAGAAGTTCGTTTCTCGATTGCGGTGGCAAATCAATCAATCGATTTATATCGTTTAGTGGTGCACCCGCATTTGTTATGGTAAGTCTGTTTGAAAAAATCTCTATAGTAACGGGCATCCCTTCTACGTCAAAATCTTGATGAACCAATGCGTTGGCAACAAATTCACGTATGGCGACTCGTGGATATATTGGCACTGCTTCTCTTTTAACCTCAATTTGTTCTTTGGCAGTGTTTTTCATAATAAAATCCACCAACCCTTCAAACCCTACGGCATAACCAAACATTCCATGTTGCTCGAATTCCTGCTGACGATTATTAGTCCCAACATATTTTCTGACAATAACTTCGCGGCCATGCATATTGGCAAACATCTTCAAATCTCGTGCAAAAAGAATAGCACCTAAATTGGTGATGTTCCATGATTCCCCTATTTTATGGCACAAACCATATTCGCTCATTTTGCCAATAATGGTGTCAGTTGAAGAAGGCAGATTTTTATCCAAAATCTTATACAGAGCCTCATAGTTCAACAATGAAAGAACCTCTTTCAAAGACAAATCGCTTTTGGCAATTTGCTTTTCAAAACTCAATCCATCAGAAGATGCAATTAGCGTTCTGACCATCCTACGCGACATTTTAACCGTTTGACCTGCCGAACGCTGATATGATGAGTACACATCTTTCCCTCGCAAATGAACTGGCTTATCTGGTTGTTCTGGAATATGAACAAACAAAAGCGATTTCCCCTCAAAAAGCATAACTGCATGTTCTATCTGAATTGGACTTGCCAAATTGTTTTGCGCTATGTTACCCAACTTCTGGATAGTGGCATCAATTTCATCCTTTTGCATATCGAAACACATCCCATCGTTATTGACACCATATACTAACACTCCGCCACCTTTTAGATTAGCAAATGCCGATATGTGTTGTGCCAATCGTTCTGACTTATCCGATAAGCCACCTTTCCAATCCAACTCGTTTAGTTCAGCTGGCACTGGGTAAAGGCTGTCTGTCAATAGTTTAATGGCCTTTTCTTTCCAATTCATATTCTTCTACTTATTTTGGTATAGAGAACCACTCCTCTCTAATATTACAATTTTCACTATTTGGATCAGGTGTTGCCTGTGTGATTTTTACTTGTAATGGCATTGGAACACAGTTGCCAAATATTAACGCTTCTCCTGGAACTGATTGTTTTATTTTAGAAGTATAATCTTCAGAATAATATGGCAAAACAGAATAGATATATTTCATATCAATCTCATTTTGTATTCTATGCACGATGTAATTTCCGCATTGGGAAAGCACTGTACTTGATAATTCCGATGGCCTTTGAGAAGAAACAATCAAATACAACGAATATTTACGACCTTCTCTCGCTATCCTTTCAAAAATATTATCCTTAAGAATATACTCTGTATCTTTCTTTATATATCTATGGGCTTCGTCCAAAATTAAATGGATAGGATTTTTTCTTCTATCGTCACCATGCTTGTTTTTCTTGAAATCAAAAATCATCCGACTAACAACACTAGTTATCAGTTCAAGTATGTCCGTACTGACTTCACTTGTATCAATAGTTACCAATTGATAAGTTTTATTATCCATTGATATTCCCAATACTTTTTCAAGATATTCTTTCTCATTACTATATTTAATAGTAGAATCTCTCATAAATCCACATTCTGGATTATGAATAAAGAAATCCAATCTACTTAACATTGTGGAAGTGAACTCTCTTATTTTCGCGTTACCACGCGCTTCTTCTTCCAATAATGTTATTTCGACTGCGGTTTGTAAAAAACTATAATCATAATAATCCCCTGATACCAATTTTATTGAATCTGTTATCAACGCTTTGTTTTCATCAATTTCACGTATGGACTCGGACAAGAAATTCTCTAAATTCTGTTTGTTATCCCCGAAATTTATAGTGCACCTTGATTCCGATTTTTCCAAAAAAGATTTCAGGTCTTTGTTTTGTGGATCTATATTGTTAACGACGTCTTTGCATCGTAATATAATACTTCGAGCAGCAGTAATCCTGGCTGTATCAGAATCAACTTGAGAAAGAATCATCTTTAACAATTTCAGGATTTTCCATTTAAAATAATTAGTGTACTCGCCAACACTATTATCAGAATCTTTATTATTGCTAAATATTTTATAAAACTTATAACATTCTTGAAGTACCTTATCCCAAAATGGTTTTTGTGTCCTTTCCGAAGCCATCAGGAATGCCAACCATTCATCTAAATTCATTAGATAATATGGAAGGATGAATTTCTTGTATTCAATCTCTTCACCTGCAGTATTCGCATCATTTATATTTGGCTTATAAAATATTGTTTCAATATTACAATTCAATTTGTTTTTAGGGAATGCACATGGGTATTCCCCATTAACATCAAACAATATGGTTTTTGCACCAATTGCATGATTTTCGGATTTGCGATAAACTTCTTGAAGAATATGGGCAATTGTATTTGACTTCCCGCTTCCACTATTTCCTAACACTGCTGTATGAATATAAAACAATCTATTGATATCAAGAGATATTTGATAGTTTATTAAACTCTTACTATATCCAATATCAATTGTTTTATGTATACCGTTTTTTTTATCGTCAATACATTCATTTATCTTATCAGATGATAAAATATTATTAAGATCATTTATTGTTACAATATCTACATCATTGTATAAAGAGGGGAAAATCCCCACCCCCATCAAAAACTCGTTATTTGCTTTCAATGTACCAATAGGCTTAATAACCAATTCGCGTGAACTATCAAGATTAAAAGCAGAATACACTTTATTATCCGTACTATAATCAACTACTGCGATCACCTCACACACAATAGCATCATTCACGGAATTATATGTTTTCAAATAACTACCAATATTACCGAAATAATAGACTTGTCCGTCAATGCTAATAGTCGATGTTTTTGTAGAATGAAACAATCGCACACGGAATCTGTCATACTCCACGGATATAATTTTACCTATTTTCATTGTTTTGTTGTATCTGTTTTTGCTTTTCCTCCTTTATCTGTTTAACGAATTCCGTAAGAATATCTTTTTGCTTAAATGCATCAAGATTAGGCAACAATTCATTTACAATTCTATCAAAATAGTGTATCGGCTTACTTTTATCATCGTCCCATATCCTAAAAACTCGGCTATCATTTACCTTGCATATTGGTTTCCCTTTGTCAATATCATTAATTATTACAAGATTAAATGTGGAATTAGTTGCTAATGCTCGATAGATAATATCATTTACATGCTCATCATTAAAACTATAACCTATAACAAACAAAACCCCATTGGGTTCCAAAAGTTTATGTTGAAACTCCCTAAACAAATCAGAGTATGGACTTCCTAAACTTTTATTTTGTTTCATTGGTGTAGGATATATCAATACTGATTTTTCCTTGTCATATTTAGGTACTGTTTCTTCTTTGATATCAAAATAACTATTTGATTTATTTGTATCTTCTATCCAATTTATTGAGCCATGAATCTTGTATAAATAAACCATATCATCAACAGGTTCAAATCTGTCAATGCTTGTATCCATACGTTTAGAATATGTATAGTTGAACATGGCAGGATTAAAATACCTATTCAATCCACCATTAAATCCATTGATATAATGAATGTTTAGACAATCCAATGCTGTTTCATTATATAAATCATTATTAGTAGTGAAAACGTTTATTCGAGACAAATCCTTATTTCTCAAAGCGACTTTTTGATAGAAATTTATATACGTCCCTAGTACAACATTTGTTTTATCACTATCATTTGGTACGTTAATGAGAGTATCATTTTTATCACTGCAAGTTTTAGTGTAATCTTCGTCCAATTGTTCCCCTTGGGGAAGGACATTTATTTCATTGAATATTGTTTCTTCAATGTCGGAAATTAATTTATCACAATTACTATAATCAACACTTCCTTCTACAAATGGAATATGACCTTTAATGTATTCTCTTTTGGAATATAACACTCCAAGTATTTCTTCCAAATTATCTTTGTTATTATTTGCAATTAGATAGAAATCTTCTTTATCCTCTGGTTTGATTTCTGTGCTTTCATCAATTACTTTCTTTACTTTGAGATATAGACTTTGCATATTTGGAATAGCAGGGCAACTTGTTCCTGAACCAAATAAGAAATGGACGTTCTTCATATTGAAGAATTCAGATATTCTACTTTTAATTATTTCAATTTTTTGGTTATCATCATTTTCCTGATGCGCCAAAAAGAAATCTTTATTCCCTTGAAAAAAATATATTGCCATAATATCAAATATACACTACTCTATAATCGCAATATTACAAAAAACAGTAAAATATTAGGATTTCAAAATACAAGCATCGTATTAAAACAAATAAGGCCACCAAAACGGCAGCCTTATATTGCAAATTATCAAGTATTTATTTCCCCACTCAATTCACCACAACCCGCTTAACCACACTACCAATCTTAACAATATAAACACCCGCGCCATTGATTCCTATTTTAGCATTTACATCATTTGAAGTTGCAACCAATCCTCCCATAGCATTGTAAACATGGATTTCCTCCGTAGCATTCTCAACCAATATGCTATTACCAATAGCGTAAATGTTGACTGCGCTTGCAGCGGATTCCGAAACTGCAGTTGCAGGATTGTTGTTATTTCCACCTTGATTCTCATTACCACCGCCTTGTTCGTTTCCTCCACCTTGATTCTCATTGCCACCTTGCTCACCCAATGCAGGAATAACTACTTGTGCAACCAAAATCGCTCCGCATACAGAGCAATGCGAGCCTTCAGTTAAGCCGTCTGTAGATGCTGTTGCAGCAACATCGGCATCTACAACTGCAGTGTGCTCTACCATTGGTGTTTCATTTTGTGCAACAAGTATTTCACCACAAATAGAACAATGTGAACCTTCAGTTAAACCCTTAGTTGTACATGTTGCTGCAACAGCTTCATCAGTAACAGCATTATGCGCCTCAAAAACTGCAGTAAAAGAAGTGTCACTTGCCGTAGAATAACTACGTGGATTATCTGTGTTATTATCACTCCATTTTACAAAGTGGTACCCATTAGCTGGTATTGCGCTAAAGGTTAGTGTTTTATTTGCCAACAACAAGCTATCGCCTTGCACTGTTCCCATTGCATTATCGGCACTTGTTACTTTTACTCCATATAATGGAAGTATCTCTTTGCGCTTCCAAAAGGTAGCAGACTTATATGCTTGTACTGCTTCTGTCGGGACATAAATAACATCAATCGTTGAAAATGGGTCATCAGTTAATGTTGGTGGCGTAATGTTGAGGCTTATAACATATTCTAAACTATTACAATTATTAAATACACTATTACCGATACTTAACACAGCGTTGCCAATTATAGCAGAATTTAAAGCACGACAACCGCTGAAAGCATTGCTGCTAATATTTGTAACAGAATTTGGAATTGTAATCGATGTCAAGTTTTGACAATCTTCAAATGCCCCAAAACCGATGTCTATAACTGAATTTGGAACAGTAACAGTTTTCAAACTTCTGCACCCCCAAAACATATGAAAATTAATACTTGCTATAGAATCAGGAATATTGACTGATTCTAATTTGTAGCAATCTCGGAACGCATATTCTCCAATGTATGTTACAGAATTGGGTATCTCAATTGATGCCAATTTTCCACAACTAGTAAACGCATCGCCGCCTACGTACTTAACTGAATTTGGAATTAAAACCGATGTTAAATTGCTGCAACCACAAAACGCTGCTGTGCTAATTTTCATAACCGAATTAGGAATCTCTATTTCTAATATTTTAATACATCTATAAAATGCTTTTGGGAAAATCATTTTGCATTTGCTATTTATCTCACATGATTCAATGTTTTTGTTTTTTGCAGCGAACAAAACCACGTATGGGTTTTCTTCATTACCAATATAATAGGCATTATCGTAGGAATTATAGTCCAAATTGTCACAATTGTTGAAAGCATTTTCTTCAATGTTAATAATAGTTTCGGGAATGGAAACTGTCGTCAAATTGGTACAATTGTTAAATGCATAATCTCCAATATTAGCAACTGAATTAGGAATAGTAATAGATGTTAATTCGCTGCAATCGCTAAACGCACTGCCACTTATGTTAGTCACATCAAAAATGTTGCCTGCGGTTACTTTTTCTGGTATAATAACACTCCCGGAATATGTCCCCGCAGTCAACCCAGAAACAACCTCTACTGTATTTTTGTTTAATACTCTATACCTTATGCCATCTTTAGTAAAATACAAATATGCATTCGTGGAACTCACTTCGCACATTATAAAAATTGATGTCAAGTTGTTACAATCTTGAAATGCAAATTTACCAATACTTACAACGGATTCTGGTATGGTGACAGCTGTCAAGTTATTACAATTACTGAAAGCTCCATATATAATACACCTACACTTATTATTTATTATGCACGACCCCACATCATTTGATTTAGCTTTAATTAGCAATAAATATGGATTTTTGTTATTGCCTAAATAACAAGCATTGTCATATTCATTATATTGCAAATTGTCGCATTGAACAAATGCTGATTCATCCATAATAATCGAATCAGGCAAGGTTACAGAAATTAAACTGTTGCATTTATTGAATGCAGCATAACCAATACTTTCTACTGAATTAGGAATGGTAATTGCTGTCAGTTTTTTGCATCCCGCAAATGCATAACTATTGATTTTTGAAACTCGATAAATTACACCTTCGTTTTCAACCGTTTCTGGAATTACAATGTTTCCTATGGTATTGTTAATCGAGGCTGTACCTACAGAAACGCAATGGTTTTCTTCATCAATTACGGTGTACAACAAATCATTAATAGTAAAAGTAGTTTGCGCCCACGCTTGCCCCGCAAGCATTGTAACAAACAAAACCGTTAGTAAATATTTATTTTTCATACCGTTTTCATTTTTGTTGTTATAATATTTGTTGGCAGTCCTAACATCGAAATAGACAATAAAAAAAGCGCGGACTAAAACTTGTCTACGCTCTTGAGGTATCGCCAAACACCCTTACACTTATACGAGTATAGCCCACGCTACGCGTGAGCATCAACTATATTCAAGTGTAAATCAAAATTTTGGCGAATTTCAAGAGCGAGAATAAAGCTAACGCTTATTTATCTATATGTCTTACATTTGTTTACATAGTCAGTTCGTTTTATTGTTCAACAATAGTTCAAAGATAGAGAATGAAATTGAAAAATGGAAAGGGAATTTTGCTGTTGGGGAAGCATAGCCTAAAACTCCCTTAAAAGTACCAAATGGCTACGTTTATGTTCCAAATGGCTATGTTTACGAGCAACGATTAGCTCCTCACCGCTTTTTCAATATATTTGCGCAACTGAAAACATCAGCAAACAATGCCACAGACGCATAGACAGAGCATAATATATCAAGCATTTAGGTGTTACCTGCGTTTCTTTCACGACCGCGTTTTCTACAAGCGGGTTTACCGAATCGGGGTTGAGAATATGCCCGCCGAAGGCAAGCCGCTGCTTGTGACATCGAACCATCAGAACTGCCTCAACGACCCACTGGGACTGATTTTCACCTTCCGCGACCGTAAGCCGCACATTCTGGCACGTGCCGACGTTATTGAGCACAACTGGCTGACACGCAAGTTCTTGCGCAGCGTGGGGCTTTTGCCGACTTTCCGCCTCAACTTCGACGGCGAAGAGTCGTTGAGCCGCAACGAGAGCACGTTTGCCGAATCGGAAAACTCACTCATCGACGGCAACACCATTATAATGTTCCCCGAAGGCGTGCATCAAGACAAGCGCTGGCTGGGACAGTTCTCGTCGGGCTACACAAAAATGGCTTTCGAAGCCGCGCAGTTGGACGATTTCAAGACCGAAGTGTTCATTCAGCCCGCCTGCAACCACTACTCCAACTATTTCGGCATTCAAAACGAAATGATTCTGAAGTTCGGGCAGCCTGTGTCGATTGCGCCGTTCTACGAACTTTACAAGACCAAACCGCGGACGGCCCAAAGGCAAGCCAACGAGTTGGTTTACAACCAAATCAGAGATTTAATGCTCAACATCACCGATTTGGACAACTACGAAGCCATCGATTTCATCCGCGGCTTCTATGGAAGGCGTTTTGCCGCCGACAACGGCTTGAATCCCAATCACTTCCCCGATATGCTGAAAGCCGACAAAATGCTTTTTGCAAAACTCGACGAGCGGAAAGCCGAACAGCCCGAAGCGGTTGCCGACATATACGCCAATGCGTTGGAATACAAAAAGTTGCTGACCGAAAGCCGCATCACCGACCTTGAAGTCTGCCGCAACGCCACATCGGGGCAGACGGCGGCCAACCTGTTCTCGCTGATTGTGCTTGCGCCGTTCTGGATTATCAGCCTCTGGCCTGCTCTGTTCATCTACTGCGCGCCACTGCCAATCACCAAACGCCTGAAAGACAAAATGTTCGAAGGAACCATCCGCTACACAATGTCGGTTCTGCTGACCATTCCGCTGTTCTACGGGCTGTCGTTCGCGCTTGTCGCCATCTACGCAAATATCTTGTTTGCAATAATATACATTGCAATGCTACCATTCATCGGCATTTTTGCTTGGAACTACTGGCAATTCGCCAAACGCACCTGCCGAATGGTCCGTTACCGCCGACTTTCGGCTGATAAACGACAAACGCTCAATGGTTTGCGGAAATCGATTGTTGAGAAATTGGATAATTTATTAGGCACTAGGGATTAGGCACTAGGCACTAGAAAAAAGGCATAAGGCGAAAGGCATAAAGCATAAGATACGCTCAACGCTCATCGCTCAATGCTCACAGCAAAAATATATTGAAAATGAAAAAGATAGGATTAGTAGGCGGCACTGGCCCCGAATCGACACTAATGTACTACAAGGAACTGAACCATCGCATCGACAGGCTGACGGGCGGAAAGGCAATGCCCGACATCGCCATCGAGAGTGTGAATTTTCGCCGTATGTGGGGCTATGTTTCTGACAATGAGTTGGATTTACTGACCGATTATTTTGTTGAGAAAATCGATTGTCTGGAACGGTCGGGCGCCGAAGTGGTGTCGCTCACCTGCGCAACTGGACATATTGTGATTGACCGTATAAAACAGAAAACCAACGTTCCGCTGGTGTCGATTCCCGAAGCGGTCTGCGAGAAAGCCGCAGCATTGGGCATCAAGAAAGTGGGGCTGCTCGGCACCATTTTCACAATGGAACAAGACTTTATGAAACAGCCTTTTGCCAATGCTGGCATCGGTATTTTCATTCCCGAACCCGCTGACCGTCAACTGATTGCAAAAAGAATACTCGAAGAACTCGAGCGCGGGATTGTGAAGGAACAGACGCTTAAGGAATTTCAAGACATCATCGGCAAAATGAAGGCGCAAAACGGCATCGAAGCCGTGATTCTGGGCTGCACCGAACTGCCGCTGCTCCTGAACGCCGAAAACTGCCCCGTGACCTGCCTCAACAGCGTGGATATTCACATTGAGAAGTTGATTGGACTGGCAATGGGGTGAAAATGAGTAAAGTGTAAAGAGTAAGGTGTAAGGTGTAAGGTGTAAGGTGTAAAGAGTAAAGTGTAAAGAGTAAAGTGTAAAGAGTAAAGAGTAAAGTGTAAAGAGTAAAGTGTAAGGTGTAAATAGTATGGTTTCTCATTGAGAAACTGATTGGGTTGATAATGAGGTGAAAAGAAAAATTCCTAACACACAAATATTCAATCCGTTAGCATAAAACAAAACCACCTTGAACGTTAAGTTCAAGGTGGTTTTTATTTAATCCTATACGGGATTTAAACTGGATTTGTATTATTTGCCTTGCAACAACTCAACGCTACGGTTCACAAACACATTCAAGTCCTCGCCTTTCAGCATATTGTTGGCCAGCAGTGCAAGGTCGACAAGTTGTTTGACAATCGGGGTTGATTTGCCGAACTCTTTGAGTTTTGCGTCCTTCTCGTCACGCAAAGTGTCGATTTGCTTGCCAAGGTCGGCAATCTGGTCTTTCAGAGCCTGCGGAACCTCCTCCTCTTTCTTGTCCTTCTTCTGCGACTCAAGGTCGGCTTTTTGCTTGTTCAAAGGCTCAATCTTTGTGTCGATTTCAGCCAAAGCCGTACCGAGCGCATCTTTCTCTGCGTCAAGCACTTTAGTAATCAGAGGATGAGCCGTGTTCACAACCAGATTGAAGTTGTCCGGCATATCGGCGTAGTAGTTCATTCCGCTCAGAGCGGCGGTGTCCTTCATTCGGCGCATAAACTCGTTCTGAGTAATCATCAACGGTTTAGCGTCAACGCCAAGGTCCTCGAACTCAACAATGAAATAGCTCTTATCGGGTGTTACGGCGTTGAATACCTGAATCAAATTGCTACGGTCGTCATCGCTCAATTTGGCTTGAGGTTGGTCGTCTTTCTGAATCAGGCGGCTGATGACATCGGCATCGACACGAGCGAAACGAGTCTTCTCCAACTTCTGCTCAAGCGAGCCAATAAAGTGCATATCGAGCTGGCCATCAAGCATTAACACATCGTAACCTTTAGCCTTTGCGCTCTCGATATATGTGTATTGTGCGTCTTTGTCGGTGGCATAGAGATATACTTTGGTGTCGTTCTTGTCGGTTTGATTCGGCTTGACAAGTGTTTCGTACTCGTCGAGCGTAAAGTATTTACCCTCAATATTTTTCAGCAGCACAAAATTCTTTGCGCGCTCGTAGAATTTCTCGTCGGTCAGGATTCCGTACTCAATGAAGAGTTTCAGATTGTCCCACTTGCTCTCGAACTGCGGACGGTCGGTTTTGAAGATTTCCTCCAGGCGGTCGGCCACTTTTTTGGTGATGTGGCTCGAAATCTTCTTCACATTCGAATCGGCCTGCAAGTAACTACGCGACACGTTCAACGGAATGTCGGGCGAGTCGATAACGCCGTGCAGCAGGGTAAGGAACTCTGGCACAATGCCCTCAACGCTGTCGGTTACAAACACCTGATTGCAGTAGAGCTGGATTTTGTTTTTCTGAATCTCGATGTTGTTCTTGATTTTCGGAAAATACAGAATACCAGTCAAATTGAACGGATAATCGACATTCAAGTGAATGTAGAACAGCGGATCCTCCTGCGCAGGATACAACTCGTGGTAGAAGTTCATATAATCCTCGTCCTTGAGGTCGGCGGGTTTGCGAGTCCAAGCCGGAGTGGTATTATTGATAATCTTATCTTTATCAGTATCAACCATTTTCTTCTCTTTGTCGCTCCACTCCTGCTCCTTGCCGAACGCAATCTGAACTGGCAAGAACTTGCAGTATTTGGTCAGCAACTGGTTGATGCGGCTCTCGTCAAGGAACTCCTCGCTGTCGGCATCGATATGCATTACAATATCGGTACCAAAATCTTGTTTTTCAGCATCTTCCAATGTAAACTCCGGACTGCCGTCGCAACTCCATTTAACAGCTTTCGAGCCTTCTTTGTACGATTTTGTGATAATATCAACTCGCTCTGAAACCATAAAGGCGCTGTAGAATCCCAAGCCGAAATGGCCGATAATGGCACCGATGTTGTCTTTATACTTATCGAGGAACTCACCTGCACTTGAGAATGCTATCTGGTTGATATACTTATCGATTTCCTCTTCGGTCATTCCGATTCCATGGTCGGAAACCACAATCGTCTTGTTGCCTTTGTTCACTGTCACACGGACCGTTTTGTCACCCAACTCACCTTTATAATCACCTTTGGCAGCAACAGCAATCATTTTCTGCGTTGCATCGACGGCGTTGGCCACAATCTCACGAAGGAAAATCTCGTGGTCGGAATAAAGGAACTTCTTGATTACTGGGAAGATGTTCTCACTTGTAACACCAATTTTACCTGTTTGCATAGTTTTATGTTTTTTAGTTATGAATTTCAATTTTACGCGCAAAATGGTTGTCAAACATTATGCCACAGCCAATAACAAGAAACTTTGGCATATCACTTCTGTCGGAGGCTGACAAAACGACCGACAGCAATATGTTTGCTGCAATAATGAAGATTCTGATTATGTTCTCTACCAATTGTAAATGAAGTGCTTAGCGTTCCATTGGTTCCTCGCCGGACTTTGCTTTCTTGCCTGACTCGTAAAACTGTTTTGCCCGTGGTTTATCAGCATTCGACGGCTCTTTGCGCTGCCGTTTTTCTTTAGCGCCAGACGATGGTTTATATTTTATATTCGACTGATAGAACCACACCCCATCCTCGAATTTCAAGGCATCGTACGACATGTCGGGAGCAAAAAACATCGGATTATCAGTCTCTTGCGTACCCATTATTGTCAGGTGGTCAAAGACAATCATGTCTAGAGTGGCATCGTACTGAACCATGAGCGAGGCGCGTTTATTATACTCAAACACAAGACGTTTGAGTTTTTTGCGTCCGACTTTAATCATCGATTTGCCAAAACGAGGCTGCCCTTTATCGGTGAATGTCAGCGGCTCGATAATTTTCTTTGTAGTATACAATCCGCAACCGTCCCAACCAATGAGTGTATATGTCACATCGCCCTGATTCTTTTTCTCGACAACAGCGTAATACAACATTCCTCGCCAGTTTTGAGGCGTGAGGGTCAGGTTCTCGTAGTTTTCGACATTGCTGCCGCAATCTTTCAATTCAAAGAGATTGATTTTACGATCTTGCTTGTCGTTATACTGCAAATAACCGTAATAATGATAATTGCCCGCATCGCCAACCGAAAACCATGTGAAAACCTTCAATCTGCCATCGGGCGAAGCAACAATACTTATGTTGTTTTTAAGGTTGTCGAACGGATATTCGAAAGAGTTGTCACGCTTAAGAGCGTTTCCAAGCAAATCGTTGATTCTGGTTGCGAGAGAGTCTTGCCGCGCATCGTCGTACCTCGACTGAGCCAGTTGCTCCGACAGTCCGGCCAGCTCTGTTTCGAGACCAACAAGCACACTGTCGACCTCGTGCTCAGCCATCGCCGACTGCCACAACGTCATTGCCGCAACAAAGAATATGATTCGTAGTCTGCCCATTTGCAATACGAAACGTAAAAAATCAGAAAACATTGTCACATAAAAAACAAAGCCTACAAAAAGCAGGCTTTGTCAGTTGAGAAACAATTCTGTTTATTTCGAAGTTATGGTGTTTAAGTCGTCCATCAGCGTATCGCGGTACGACTTGCCAATCGGAATCAGTTTTGCTCCAGCCTCGGTGCGCATAACCACGTTGCTCTCCTCGATATAATCAATCTGGCCAACGTTCACTATGTAGGAACGGTGAACCCTCTTGAATTTCGACATCGGCAACTTGCCCTCAATGGCTTTCATTGTATAATGAATGGTGAATTTTTCTTTAAAGGTGTTCACTGTCACGTAGTTTTCGAGAGCTTCCACCCACAGAATATCGTTGTATTTGATACGCACGAGTGTCGAGTTTTTCTTTTTAATGAAAATCTCATCCGGATATTTCGACACGCTTTCTTTGTCCTGATAAAGCGACTGCGCCTTGTTGACTGCCTTGAAGAAGCGCTGGAGCGACACTGGTTTGAGCAGATAATCAACCACATCGTACTCGTACGATTCGATGGCGTACTTCTCCTGTCCCGAAACAATTATCACCATCGGCTGTGCGTCGAGAGTGTTTATAAAGTCAAGTCCGCTCATTTCGGGCATTTCAACGTCAAGGAAAATCAAATCAATCGGGTCCGGCATGTCAAAAGCCTTAAAAGCATCAACCGGATTTTCATAAGAACCCACAAGATTCAGAGAATCAGACTTTTCGACAAGTCCCTCGAGTACTTTGCGGCTCAGCAAATCATCGTCTATAATTATACAATTCATCTGTTACAAGTTTAAATTCACGAGATCAGTTTTCAATACAAATATAAAGAAAAACATCACTCTACAGCATGAAAATCAACTTTTATCAACATTTTTCTGAAGTTCGACCACAAAACAAGCGCATCAGCTTAATTATTGGTAAATTGCAATTTTTAAAATAAAAGCAATGAGGAGTTTTGCCTTACTGATAATACTCTTTGCAGCAACAATCACTGACGCAAAATGTCAGACACCTCGATATTTACCTGGTACTGTGATTGTTAAATACAGTAGTCAGAAAGCTGCTGCCGATCATTCAACAATGTTTGAATCCGCCTGCAACGCAAAAATATTGCATACCAGCCGAATGTTCTCCGCTGACAAACGAGACAGCAAATCGGCCGAGTTAAATCGCATTTATCGAATTGAATATCAAAGTAATGAAGATCCGACCACTATTGCTGGCAAACTGGCGCAGAGCGATGGAATTGAATATGCCGAGCCTTATTGGATTCCCGAACTTCTCGATGTCACAAACGATCCTCTGATCGACCACCAATACTATTTGTCGAAAATAAAAGCATTTGAAGCTCTGGATATTACGCAAGGTGATACCAATATTGTAATTGGCATTATCGACACGGGTGTCGATGTTTACCATGAAGACCTTGCCGACAACATCAAACTAAATTATGCCGACCCCATCAACGGCATCGATGACGACGGCGACGGTTACACCGATAATTATCGTGGTTGGGATTTGTCCAGCAACGACAACAACCCCACAAGCACCATCGGCACTCACGGAACATTCGTTGCCGGCGCAGCCTGCGCGGTGAACGACAATGGAATCGGCATTGCCGGAGTTGGCGGAAAGACAAAATTCCTGCCAATAAAAGTTGCCGATGACGCGAACGGTAATCTGACAACATGCTTCGAGGGCATTGTTTACGCCGCCGACCATGGTTGCAAAATCATCAACTGCTCATGGGGATCTACGGCCAGAAGCATGCTGTGCGACGAGGTTGTCAAATACGCACAAAGCCGTGGTTGTCTGATTATTGCAGCCGCCGGAAACACCGGCACCGATGTAAAATACTATCCAGCAGCGTGCGATGGTGTGATTTGCGTTTGCGGAACAAACCAAACCGATGTAAAATGGAGTGGTTCGACATACAACTACAGGGTTGACCTGTCGGCTCCTGGCGAGGGCATCTACTCCACCGCCGTCAACAACAAATACCAATCGAGTAGCGGAACATCGTTTGCAGCCCCCATTGTGGCGGCAGCGGCGGCTCTTGTCTGGTCGGTCAGACAAGACCTAAGTCCAACTCAAGTTGCCGAACTGTTGCGCGTTACCGCCGACAACACCGACACCATTCCTGCCAACATCCCGTTTGCCGGGAAAATGGGCTCAGGCCGCATAAATATTCTGAAAGCTCTCTCCGACCACACATCGCCATCTATCAGAATTACCGACTACCAGTTTTCGACATCGGGCGATGATTTTGTGTCGGGCTGCGAATTCAAAATCGACATCAAACTTTGCAATTATCTTGAAAAAGCACAAAATGTGACTGTGACATTAGAGTCGCCCGACCAAAGCGCCACAATCACCAACGGGCAATGGACCACCGAATCGATATCGACTTTGGGAAGCGCAAACTGCTCATTCTCTGCTGTTTTATCCGATTCATTGCCCAACAATACGGCCATTCCTTTAAGGGTTAATTTCACCGCCGACGGATACTCGGCCTTCCAATCCATCGAACTCAATGTAAACCCGACATACCGCGACATTGAATGGGGCTGCATGAAAACAACCATTGCCGACAATGGTAAAATTGGTATTTACGACTATAACTCGCAGTTGGGATGCGGATTGATTTATCAAAAATCACAAAAACTGATTAGCGATGGTGCCCTGATGTTTGCTCTTGACAGTTCGATGATCGCATGTGCCTATAAGGCTGACAATCAGTTCACACCGGCTGAGAAAAGGCCTTCAGTCGAAGTTGTAGGAAATACAACGCACATAAAATCGACAATCAGGTCCAAAAACATAAAGGGTATCGAGATTCTGCAAGATTTTGTTTTCGACAGCCAGAACCTACCCAACGCCATGATTTGCAAATACCAGATTGTCAGCACACGCGACGATAGTTTCGACAATGCCTGCCTGGGTTTATATTTCGATTGGGATGTTGTTAACAGCCTGACTAACAAGATTGAATACGATGCCACACAACGTTTAGCCTACATTTACAACACTGGCGATATTGGCATTTACGGCGGAGTAAGCCTGCTCACCAACGGACACGCGACACCCTATGCATTCGAGATTGGCGATAAAGGTCAGAGTATCAATATTAGAAATAGTTTTACCGATGAGCAGAAATGGCTAGTGATGAACCAACCTCGCCCCGAATCGACAACCGAAAACATTGATTTGGCAATTATGCTAAGTTGCAGTAAAATAAGCGTTTTGCCACACGACACCACAAATATAGCTTTTGCTGTTATAGTCGCCGAAAACCTCTACGAGCTGACGCAGACCGCCATTACAGCTTCAAACCTTTACGGTGTCCCCGAACCTGTCGACGAAGACACATGCTGCATTGCAGGACCTGGCAACAATTTTGCAACAATTCACCCTACGCCTGCAACGTCAACAATTACAATAAACAGTTGTTGTAATATGTCGGCAATAAAGATTTACAGTCCGAACGGAGCATTGGAAGCCACATACAAAAGCAATGGCAAGCAAGCAAGCATCAACGTAAGCGGTCTAAAACCCGGTTTTCATATTGTGGAAATCACCAATACAAATGATCATACCGAACGCCTCAGACTGCTGAAATTATAGCTGCCCGACTAGATTTCCTATTCCACACTCACCTTGCACAATCCACACAAATGTCGCTAATTTTCAACAAATTAGCACATTTACAAAATACTCTGTCAACTATCGCAGAATTCAATATTTTTTCGGACTTTTGCGCGATTTTACAAAAGCAATATGTCAAACGGAAACGCTGCAAAAGAACTCGGGACAGCCAGCATCGGGCGGCTGCTATTTCAATACTCGCTGCCGGCCATAATTGCCACGGCGGCATCGTCAATTTACAATGTTGTCGACCGCATTTTCATCGGTCAGGGTGTGGGACCGTACGCCATTTCGGGTCTTGCGCTCACTCTGCCACTGATGAACATTTTTGCAGCTTTCGGCGCGATGATTGGCGTTGGCGCATCCACAATGGTGTCAATCTACATGGGACAACGGAACGATGAAGACGCCGTGCACACTCTCGGTAACGCATTCATTCTCAACATTATATTAAGTATCATTACATCAATTTTCGGATATATTTTCCTCGATGACATTCTTATGTCGATGGGCGCGAGCGAGATGACTCTGCCCTACGCCCGCGAGTTTATGGAAATCGCTCTTATTGGCAACCTACTGATTCACATTTATTTAGGGCTAAACCATATAATGAGGGCTTCGGGGTTTCCACAAAAATCGATGTACATAACACTGACCACTGTAGCCATAAATATCACACTTGCACCAATTTACATTTTCGTGTTTCATTGGGGCATACGCGGTGCGGCGCTGGCTACATTGTGCGGACAACTTGTTGGAACAATCATCGTCCTGCGCCATTTTCTGCGCCACGATAATCCGCTGCATTTCGCTCCCGGTTGCTTCAAGTTGAAAGGCAAAATTGTGTCAAACATCCTATCAATTGGTCTGCCCAACTTTGCCATGTTACTGTGCGCCAGCATGGTAGCCGTGATTATGAACCGGAGTCTCGGCAAGTATGGCGGCGATTTTGCCATTGGCGCTTTCGGCATCATCAACAGCCTACTGAACCTGATTGCAATGGTGGTAGCCGGTTTCACTCAAGGCATGCAGCCGATTGCCGGCTTCAACTTTGGCGCCCGCAACCTCGACCGCGTGAAACAAGTGTTCAAATTGACATTGGTCTGCGGCTCGTCGGTAACAATTTTCGGGTTTGTAACCAGCGAACTGTTCCCTCGATTCATTGCATCGCTTTTCACCACCGACGCACAGCTTATTGAACTGGCAGCGCACGGTTTGAGAATCGCACTGGCAGCCTTTGCCATTGTGGGCATTCAAATGGTTACCAGTAACTTCTTCCAATCGATTGGCCGACCCAAAATCGCCCTTGTTCTATCGATGACACGCCAGCTAATCTTTCTAATTCCCGCATTGCTTATTCTGCCTCGCATTGGGGGTCTGGGACTTACCGGTGTATGGCTTAGCATGCCTGTTTCCGACACACTGGCCGCAATTACCACCATTTGCACCCTTATCTATTTTGTGAAAGTGAAAAAGATTTTCACCAATTACGAATATAAGTTGAAGTAAATTAGTCTGATACGCACTTTAGCGAAAGTAAAATCGCTGTATCACACCGTCAGCTCGCAAATAACGCAGCCCGTAACCTTCACCAAATCGTCTGGCGCAAGTTTGATTTGCATGCCGCGAATTCCGGCACTAATGTAGATTTCGTCGTAAAGTATGCACTGCTCATCAAGATAGGTCGGGAACTTTTTTTTCATGCCGATTGGTGAGCAGCCGCCGCGAATGTATCCTGTAAGTGGCTGAAGTTCTTTCACGTGAATCATTTCGGCGCTTTTGTTGCCCGATGCCTTGGCCGCCTTTTTCAAATCAACCTCATCGGCACCCGGAATCACACAAACAAACAATCCGTTTTTGTCGCCACGCAGCACCAGAGTCTTGAAAACCTGACCAACATCCTGCCCCATTTGAGCGGCTACATGAGTGGCACTCAAATCCGACTCATCGACCTCATACTCGGTCAAACTATAGCTGATGCCAGCGGCGTCTAAAATGCGTGCGGCGTTTGTCTTGTTCATTGTTCAAAATTTTGGCAAAAATACCACCATTTTTGTTGTTGTCGATAGTATTTTTGCGGTCGATGTTCACAATCCACAACATATCGAGTTATCTGCGCTGGCAGTTCCACGCTCGCGACCGGCAAGGGCACAGTGTTCATTCGCCGTTTCTTTATTCACTAATTACCAACCAGTTACATCAGCCAATAAAAGGCGATTGGGTGACTGGCATTGAGCGTTACCGCCACCAGTTACTGACCGACAAACACTCCATTGACGTGACCGACTTCGGCTCTGGCAGCCGGTTTGGGACGGGAAACACACGCCGCGTTTGCAACATTGCCCGTCATAGTTCAACTTCGCCCCGCGACGGACGGCTGCTCACAAACCTGGCCTCGGCTATGCAGTGCCGCAACATTCTGGAATTAGGCACCAATTTAGGTTTAGGAACGCTCTATTTGGCCAATTCGGAGCACTGCAAACGAGTTGTAACCATCGAAGGTTGCCCAACGCTTTCGCAGATGGCGAAAACCGGATTCAACCAACTGGGCGTCAGCAATATAACCATAATTAACGAAAGATTTGAAACGGCTCTGCCAAAAGCGTTAGCCGATATGCCATCGCTCGACATGCTCTTTATCGATGGCAACCACAGCTACCAACCAACCATCGATTATTTCACACAATGCCTGCCGCTGGCCCACAACGATTCAGTTTTTATTATCGACGATATCCATAAAGATACCGAAATGGAACGTGCCTGGCATGAGATTACTGAAAATGAAAGGGTAACGCTTTCGCTCGATTTTTACACAATGGGTGTTGTCTTTTTCCGCAGCCAACTGTCGAGGCAGACCATATGTTTACGCTACTAATCGGCCTACAAACGCCATAAAATTACCTTATAACAAATTGTATATCAATATATTACATAGTGTTAGTAAAAATATTTGCTCAAAATGATAGATATTGGATATTTTTTTCATATTTGCGCGAATTTTAAAAACCTATAGGCTATGTATTGGACACTCGAACTGGCATCAAAGCTGGAAGACGCACCTTGGCCAGCAACAAAAGAAGAATTAATTGACTACGCCATTCGGTCAGGCGCACCAATGGAAGTGGTTGAGAACCTGCAAGAAATGGAAGACGATGGCGATATCTACGATAGCATTGAAGATATTTGGCCCGACTATCCTAGCAAGGAAGACTTCTTCTTCAACGAAGACGAGTATTAATCACACGTCACAAAAATAAAAAGAACGATATGCAATGCATATCGTTCTTTTTTATACAAATATCTGTATATCAGATTATTTCCGATTCAAATACCATTCCACAGTTTTCAAAATTCCGCTCTCGAAATTCTCATCAGCACGCCAGCCCAACTCCTTCTCAATTTTTGTGGCGTCGATAGCATAGCGGCGGTCGTGGCCGGCACGGTCTTTAACAAAGGTTATCAGCTCTTTATATGATTTTCCATCTTTGCGTGGACGTTGGTCGTCGAGAATGTTACAGATGGTATCAACAATCTGCAAGTTAGTGCGCTCGTTGCGACCACCAATATTATAGGTCTCGCCTGCCTTACCACGATGGTAGATAAGGTCGATGCCTGCGCAATGGTCAATCACATACAACCAGTCGCGGATGTTCTTGCCGTCGCCGTAGATTGGAATATTCTCGCCTGCCAGAGCCTTGCGGATAATTGTAGGAATCAACTTCTCGTTATGCTGTTTCGGACCGTAATTGTTTGAGCAGTTGCTTGTTGTGACGTTCATTCCATAGGTGTGATGATAGGCGCGCACAATCAAGTCTGAGCTTGCCTTTGCAGCCGAATATGGACTGTTGGGCGCGTAAGGCGTTGTTTCTGTAAAGAATCCTGTCTCGCCCAAAGTGCCGTAAACCTCATCGGTCGAGATGTGGTGGAAACGGCAGCCCTCGTACTCTTTTTTGTATTTGAACGGCGCGTC
>JAGCFC010000100.1 GCA_017650325.1 Salinivirgaceae bacterium
ACTCATTACTCACTACACATTACACAGTACTCATTACTCATTACTCACTACACATTACTCATTACACATTACACTTTTCACATTCCTCAAAAAACTATCTTTGCGCCCACAACGCAAAACGATGGATTTTGTCAGCATAAAACAGTTTTTGCCAATGGTGGTTGCCGCAGGTGCCATGGTGGTTGTGTGCCACATCGGCAACCGGCCCGCCGAGGTACCTGTGGCGGAAACGGTGGTTGACGTGCCTCAAAAAAGCACTCGCTACACATTCACCAAAGAGCAGATTGCGGCCATCGACTCAATTGTTGAGTTGAAATGCCGGAGCGGCAATTTCAGCGGAGTAGTGCTCATTGGGCAGAAAGATTGCGTTATGTACGAACGGAGCTGCGGTTACGCCAACATCGGCGAAAGTCTTCCTAATACCGACACCACGGCTTTTCAACTGGCCTCAGTGTCAAAGCAGTTCACTGCCGTGGCCATATTGCAGCTTTACGAGCGTGGTAAGTTGCGCCTGACCGACAGTGTGGCAAAATACCTGCCTGGCTTCCCCTATCCCGACATTACCATTCACCAGTTGCTAATCCATCGTTCCGGATTGCCCAACTATCACTATCTGTGCGACAAAAAGCCCATGCTCAACGACCCGTATTTCAGCAACCAGCAAATTGTAGCCGAACTGATCGATGCCAATGCCGGACGTTACTTTCGTCCAAACCGGCGCTTCCAGTACAGCAACACTGGCTATGCGGTGCTGGCTGCAGTAGTCGAGGCCGTTTCCGGTTTGAAGTTCGATGTTTATCTTCAGCGAAACATCTTCGACCCCCTGCAGATGAGCCGTACGTTCACCTATCGGGCAATGGCCTGCATAAAATATCCTCCACACGCCATTGGGTACGAAACACGCAAAACTCCAGCCGACGACAATTATCTTGACCATTTTCTGGGCGACAAAGGCATCTACTCCACCGCCACCGACCTTTTTAAATGGGACCAGGGGCTCTACTCGGGCAAAATAATTAATCCCGACACATTACAACTGGCTTTCCAACCTATGGGGCGGCGCGTACGTTTCGGCACCAACTACGGCTATGGCTGGCGCATCACTTCTTACGCCGACACTATTCCAATTCAATTCCACAGCGGTTGGTGGCATGGTTTTAAAACACTGCTTGTCCGGATTCCTAAAGACACCTCCACCATTGTTGTCCTACGCAACGGCAGCAATCGTAGCGGTGGCATCAGCATGAACCAAATGCTCGACATTCTGTACTCTTCGGAATCGACAGACACAACTCTTTTCGACTCCGAACACATCGATGCTTACGAGTTCGCTGAAACCGACACCACAAGCGATTTGACAACCGATTCGGCTGAAGTGGCCGGCGACACCCTACGTTAAAAAATCCACCTCAAATCATAATGCCGGTTTCACGGCATAGTCCCGACAAATATCACCCGAGCTTATTGGCATAAAAAAAGGCTGCTCAAATAATTGGCAGCCTTTATAATGATATTCATTAAATCAATATTCCCACAAATCCTGTTCGTAGTCAGTAATTTGTTTCTTCAGAGCCTCAGCCTCAAGCATCGACTGAATACCTAATGTATATTCTGAAATTCCACGGTCATCGTACACGTTAGATATTTTGATAATGTAACTTCCGAAATAACGTTTGAAGAAAATATCGTCAAAGGTTCTGTGCTCAGCATCGTTGTTGTTGTTAAACACCTCATGATCAGCAAGAATACGGCGAACCTCCGGGAAATAAATCCAGAACACATACGCCTTACGAACTTCGGCATCCTCACCGCTGTCATCATCCTTAACATAGAAACGAATCGGGCTCAAACCGAGAATGCGGACATCCATCTTCGAATGTTTACGATCGAAGTACCAATCCTCCTTCAACCAATATTGCTTTACCTCGGTGCTGTTTATCTCACCTTTAATGGTGATAGTCTGCTCGTCACCATTCTCATCGGTGTAGGTCTGCGACTTCTCAACAGCGCCAAAGTTTGTCTCAATCTGAGTTCTTGAAATTGGCTGAGTAAAGCGGTCGTCATCAGTGTTATAAGCTGTCAAACCTTCATTGTTTATACCCATCAGCAACAGATCGATAAGGCTCATACGGTCATTAATCTTAGTTGTTGGATAGTACAAATTAAGATTGATCTTCTCACGCAAATCTATCACACGCCAAATACGTTTTTTATACATGGCGTCGGCCTCGCGCAAGTAAGCGTAAGGGATTGGCTTCCTGTTAGGTGCATGATCCTTCACATATATTTCATCCATCACCTGCGCTTCCGCGCTATTAGTATGGGTAAATAACATACCCATCAACAAGGCTGGTATTAAAAACAACTTTTTCATATCATTCAATTTTTATTTAACCGTAAACACTATAGCTGACAATGAGCGTGGAACACCATCAGGTCCAACAGCCTCAATATCCTCTATAATAAGTTTCGAATTAGCTTTCAATCCCTTTATCAACGTTTTAACCTCGTTATCAAAGGCTCCGCCCTTCTTTTGAATTTCCTTTGTCATACCATTAACTGTTGTAGTTACAGTATACTTGGTAATTTTAAATTTCAAATCGAATACGAAATCCTCCAAATCGGCCTGAACGCCTGTGGCTGCACCAAGCATTGCCTTCTCGATTTTGCCACTGCTATATCCCATCACTTTTGCCTTAGGCTCAGGAATAGTCTTTATACGGAACATCATGCTTCCCATGCTTTTGGGTTTGCCATCAATCTCGGCAGCAACGGCTACACTGACAGTACCGCTACGTTTTGTCGGTTTCACCTCGTAAGCATTGCCAACTTTCTTAATGGTTGCGCCTCCGTCAGGAATGCTAACCTTGATTTTATCAGCCGGGATACCCGGAACAGAAATAGCAACAGGGTTCTCAATACCATAGTAGAATACGTTCATCTTTGTCGGAGATATAACCAAACTTGGCTCAGCCACTTGGTATGCCTCCTCAAACGGATAACTTGAAACTGTGCCATCAGGACGAGGAACGCGGATCAAACCGCCCCATTTACGTTCGCCTAGCGATGAGGCAACTTTCTTATAAACGCCTTTTCCTTTTGTAACTTTCAATGTTTCGTAGGCACCAACCATCTCGTAATTCTCCGGTCCGTTCTTTTTGTATGAACCAACAAGAATTTCAGGAGCCTGAGTTGAGTCGAAAGCCGCCAAGAAAACGGTTGCGGTGTATTCGTTGCCCCTCATCACATAGTTTGAATTCGGGATAACTGTTGCCGACAAAGCGTTGAACTTGAAGTCGCCCGCGCTAATTTGCTTAAACAGATAGTTGATTACATCAGTCTCAATATTCTTGATATCGGTTTTCAACTTATCCAGCATTACAATGTCGGCCACTGCCGGGATATGCTCAAAAGTAGTAGCCTCCCAAGTATGAATTGTTCCTTCCTTATCAGTGTGGCTCTCGGTGTTCAGTGTGCCTTTTATTCCGTCAATAATACTTATTTCACTTTCCGGAAGCAATGCCAACGCTGCGTCGCGGTATTCTTCCAATTTGCCTTTGAGAATCTCGCCGCGGCCTTCCAAAATAAAATACTGACCACCAAAGTCAATATTATCTTTTGAGTTCATCGAATCGATGACATACCTATCACCTTTGATCACGTTCTCAACATTGCTGTTCTCCGCCAAAGTCAGGAATCCTTTTTTGTAGTTCTCAATAAGATTGCAAAGGCTGTCGGTTAACTCCTTAAAGCCATCGGCTTTGTCTTTCCAAGGTCTAACTTTGTTCTCATTGATAGTCAGCTGCTTGTCAAACTCATCATAGACCTTTTGGTTTTTGGTCTCGTAGTTTTTTACAGTTTTTCCCAAACTTTCACTAACAAGCACAAAAGAGTCCAATACGTCTTTCGATACGTTCAGAGCCAACATACATGTTAAGAACAAGTACATTAGGCCAATCATTTGTTGCCTAGGCGTTTCCTTGCCGTGACCCATAGCTTTCTACCTTTAATTACTTAATATTCAATGACGAAAGCATGTTGCCGTAAACGTTATTCAACGAAGCAACATTCTGTTCTAACAATTGAACTCCCTGATTTAATTTCTTAGTGCTGTCAACAGTCTGATTCATAGTGTCGATCATGCTGCCAAAGCCATTGACATACTCTTTAGATGACTCAAGCTGCTTGTTCATATTGTCAAGCTGCAACTCATAAACCGAATTAAGAGCTGACAGATTTTTGTTCAAGCCACCTAATTTCTGAACATATTCCGAACCAAGATCACCAACAGAATTCAATTCACCAACAAGTTTGTTTGCAAACTGCGAGTAGGCTTCTGCAACCTGGCTGTTAGACTGATTGACAGCCTGTGCCGAATTTGCGTATGACTCTGACAAAATACCAACTGAAGCAGTAAGTGCTTCTGTCGATTTTCTATAAGCGTCATCCAATCCTGAAACTGAATCAGTTGCCGATTTAACTTTCGAAACAAATTCCTGAGTAGCCACACTTGCGTCAACTGTAGCACCCATTTGATCGATAGTCTTATTAAGATTAGCCAAACCTTTGCCAAGTTTCTCGAACATGCCCGGCGTGATTTCAGCCTTTTCAATCATTTCGTCAAACTTAGCCAAAGCAGATGGGCTTCCGCCAGCATAAACAACGCCACCTCCCTGAACCGGAGCTCCTTGACCAACATTTGCGCCAGCCGATACACCACCAACTGGTGCTGTCGGAAGTTCCTGTACTCTGTCGAAATTGCGTTTTGGTCTAACTTCAGCAGATTCATCTTCGTCTTCCAATCCTGCCAACTGCGGGAATACCAATGTCCAGTCCAACTCCTCAGCCAATGGTTCGAATGCAGAGAAGAAGAAGATTAATGCTTCGGTCAAAAGTCCGACAATCAACATTATTGATGCGCCCGGATAGTGCTGGATTTTGAACAAGGCTCCAACAAGTACGATTGATGCTCCCCATCCGTACACATACTTCATAAAGTTTTTGTACCCCCTACTTTGGGTTAATTCGGCAATGCTCATAGTTTTATTCTTAATTAATTAGTTACTTTTTTTTTTTGAATTAATAAACTTTTGATGAGGCTCCGGTCTCATCAGGACCCATATAACTCCTTACGCAACGGAACCCTATATATGACTTGGCGGAATCCTGATATTCATATGTTCTTGTGCCATTCTGCAAATAATATGCTATATCTTTCCACGAACCGCCACGAATTACTTTCCTCTTCAAAACAGGAAGATCGTCAGGCAAGGCATTGTATTTATAATCCGGACTCATGTCATGAGTGAATGTATAGCTGCTCTCATCATAAGCTGAGCTTGTCCACTCTGCGACATTTCCTGCCATATCATACAAGCCAAAATCGTTAGCCTCATAAATAGCCACCTCAACTGTGTAGAATCCACCATCGTCCAAATAATCACCGCGCAATGGTTTGAAGTTAGCCAAGAAACAACCTTTGTCGTTACGTGTATAAGGACCGCCCCATGGATAAACGGCCAAATCGTTGCCTCCACGAGCCGCATACTCCCATTCGCCTTCCATTGGCAAACGATAGTCTTGCTCAAATGTCTGTCCTACACTTCTCAAATAGTTGTTTAACAATTGTGTTCTCCAGATGCAGAATGCTGTAGCCTGTTTCCAACTAACACCAACCACTGGATAATTGTCATAGTATGGTGACCAGAAATACATCTGAGTCATTGGCTCATTGTAAGAATACGAGAAGTCTCCAACCCAGCACAAAGTATCAGGATAAACATGTACTTTGTCATGCATTATGAATGATGAACGGTCCTTAATTGGAATACGTTTACCCTCAAGGTTGTATATTTCACCATCATACTGGCCAGTCTTATAATTATAGTGGCGGCGGGTCTCGTTCTCAAAGGTGAATTTTTGAGCCGCTTGCTGATAATCAATCCAGAAATAATCGTAGACCAGCTTACGGGTATCAATATCACGACGACGATAGAAACGCTCATGCTCAGGATAATACAAATCCTCTAGAATGGTTTTCTCCTCCTCACCCGACCAGTTTATCGGCTCCTCCCAGTTGATAAACGGAGGATCGATTGGCTCACCATACTCATCTTCAGATATCAAGTATGCATCAATCTGCTCTCCAAGAAGTCGGTAGGCCAGTGAATCGCGAACCCAAAATACGAACTGTCTGTACTCATTGTTGGTTATTTCGGTCTCGTCCATCCAGAATGCAGGCACCGAAACGGTTTTTGATTGGGTTGATAAGGCCCATGGAACATCCTGGTCGCTTGGCCCCATACGATAACTACCTTTCGGAACCAAAACCATACCATACGGTGGCGCATTGTAATTTGCGCTCCTGTCTTGAACGCCGATCAATTCGCCATTGCCACCTGAGGAACAGCCTGAAATAATGAGCAAAACAACGCTCATGTAAGCTAACTTTTTCATATTCCAACTGTATTTATTTTCACACAATAAAAGTCAATAAAAATTTTAAAATATCCAAAATTTTAAAGGAATCGGACACTTTTATATTTCCTGTTGTCCTTATCCCTGTCTAAACTAAACGAATAACCTATCATAAACTCTAACGAGCCGCTACTGTAATTTATTATGCTACTTGTCGTCAAATCATACGAAATTGCGACTTCGATGCCAGATGGCAACGAAATTCCAGCTAAAAAAGTCACAGCATCTATAGGTTTGTATGCTACACCACCGTAAAATTTGTCGTTGTAAGTCAATATTCCTGATAACGAAAAATCTGTGGTGGCAAAATCGGTTGCAATGAATAGATTGGGCTTAATTGTGAGAAGAGGATTTGATAATTGGTATTCATATCCCGCGCCCACAAAAAGTTGTCTAGCATTGTAAGACGATTTTACATCAACACCCGCCGACGTCGAAGTATATTTAATCTGACTCTGCAACAAATTGCGCATCGAACAGCTCAAATACACATTCTCTGAGCTATAATAGAATCCTAAATTCATATCAAAGAACATCGGCTTGTCCTCAGTGTTTTGTGGGACCCAAGGATCGTTTGCTCCACCATCGGGGAAAATCCACGAACCCTTGAACGAGTTGTTAGTCATACTCAAGCCTGCGCCAAAACCAACTTCACCTTGCAACATTTGACGTCTATATGCATACGAAAAATTTAATCCAATGTTTTGAAAATTTCCAATTTCGTCATTTATAATCGTCAAACCAACACCATTTCTTACGCCAAAGATCTTAAATGGGGCGTCGATGCTGAAGGTCTGAGTCTGAGGTGCACCCTCAAAACCCATCCACTGGTTTCGCACCAGACCCCTTGCTTCTATTTCGTTGCCGTCGCCCGCGTAACCCGGGTTATAGTACATGTAATTGAACATGCTCAGGCTGGAAAAGTTCTCTGTTTGCCCGCTCGCAACCGAAGCAAGTGTTACCAATACTATCGTCAATAGACGTCGACAATTCATATAATCATTCACTACTCTGTAGAATGGCGTTAAAAATAAATAAAAAATTCACAAACAATGCCTTTGCTAACAATTTGCTGTTAATATTTACACAAACGCCATTTTTCAAATGCCGTATCGCACAAAAGCTTTTTTGATCCGATCTGGTATTTCATTATTAACCAATGCTATATAATCTGCTTTCGAACAAGAGACCACAACGCTGCCTACATCGTTTTTTTGAGAAATTTCCATCCAAAACCGGTTGTTTTTGGGGTTTTGATAGAAGACAAGGCTGATGTTTGGGGCGTCAAGATTGACAAAAATCTTTTTATAGTTGTCGAAATTGCACGCCGGATAGTCGTTTTCGCGCTGCGACACACCATATATATAATGCCAAATTATCTGCGCGGTTAAATGTGCCGACATCTCCATCGGCGTGTTCCGCGAAACGAGCTCGAAAATGCCGAATGCTTTCGAGCGGTCGCTGACACCGGCAAAGTTGGCAAGCTGGCAAGCCTCCTCGGTGTAAAGACCGTTGGGACTCGGCTGGTGAGCAGCAGGCATATCGGCTTGGCGGACGGCACTGGCATCGAACGAGACAAAATCACAATCGCGCAACACGGGTTCAAGGCTGTTGATGTCGTTCCGCACGGCGCCCAAACGGTATTTGTCGACGCTGTACTCATCGAGCAAATCGGACTGGCTTTGCGATGTAAGATAGATCTGGTTGCCAATCAAGTTGCATTGCACGCTGCCCGTGTGTATCCGCAGAATGTCAAGCAGATATGAGCGTGATGTGGTGTTGGCGCTATCGATAATATCGAAACACGAATCGATTAGCCCGATTTCTATCTTGCCTTGGGCTCTCCAAAGCCCTTCAACTATCGGACGTGTCAAATCGTGAGAGCCACCTATATATATAGGTATAATTCCGCTTTTGACTAACGATTCGGTGAGATAACTGACAGCGGAATATGTGTCGGCCACGTTGTTGCCCAAAATCAGGTTGCCGAAATCGGCGATTTTAAGGTTGCTGAAGGCCGCCAACTGATAAAGCCAATAGCGCACGTTGTCGGCTTTTGCAGCGTATGGCATCGGGTAGGCGTTGCGAGTCTCGTCGATGCCGATGATGGCAACTTGCACATCAACAGACTTCTGCAAATCGATTTCGCCGTAAAGCTGACTGCCTAAAAAACCTTCGAGACTGCTGAACTGCTTCAGATTGTCGGGGCGGCGGGTGTCAAGATACTGCGCTATGTCGCTGTTGAGTATCATTTCGTTTTCTTGCTGACACGCTTTTTGGCAGGTTTGTCAACGCTGTTTTTGATAATCTCCTCGCAATCAGTCACTGTCAGCGCTTTGGCATCGGTGCCTTTGGCAATGCGGTAGTTCTTGCCGTCGAAGGCGATGTACGGACCATAGAATCCGTTAAGTACCTGAATCTGACCGTCTTTGCCTTCGAAAACGTTAATCACCTTGTTCTTTTCGGCCTCGCGTTTCTCGTTGATGAGTTCGATGGCGCGCTCGAGCGTAACGGTGTACGGGTCGTCGACATTGCGCTTGAGTGAGTAGAACGAGTTGTTGTGGCGCACATACGGACCGAAACGGCCAATGGCCACCGTAACTGTTTTGCCCTCATACTCACCAATTTGGCGCGGCAGTTTGAACAGGTCAAGCACTTCCTCAAGTGTGATAGTCTCGATGTGCTGGTCGCGATGAAGCGATGCGAACTGCGGTTTCTCGTCGTTCTCGCCGTCGCCAATCTGCGCCATTGGTCCGTAACGGCCAATCTTGACAATCACTGGCTTGCCGCTTTCGGGATGAACACCCAAAACACGCTCGCCGTTTTTGCGTCCCGTAACCTCGAGAGCGCGGTTTATTGTATCGTGGAACGGATGGTAGAACTCGTCTATCATCTTGTACCACACCATTTTGCCTTCAGCAATATCGTCGAATTCCTTCTCAACTTCGGCTGTGAAGTTATAGTCGAGAATCGACGGGAAGCACTCAACCAAATAGTCATTGACAATCATACCTATGTCGGTTGGGAAGAGTTTGCCCTTCTCAACGCCGTAGTTCTCGGTCTTGATTTCGGCCTTGATTTTGCCCGATTTCAGCGTCAGAACCTCATATTTGCGCTCTGAACCTGGGCGGTCCTCCTTAACCACATACTCGCGGTTTTGGATTGTGGAAATGGTTGGCGCATAAGTAGATGGACGACCAATGCCCAATTCTTCCAATTTGCGCACCAATGTTGCCTCGGTGTAGCGCGGCTGATGCTGCGAGTAACGCTGGCTGGCCGTGATATTGTTGTAATCGAGCGCCTGTCCGACTGCAAGTTTCGGAAGAATGGCTTTTCCCTGCTCTTCGTCCTC
>JAGCFC010000101.1 GCA_017650325.1 Salinivirgaceae bacterium
ACCTCTGCCGGTATTACTTTGTTGGTTTCGGCTTCTGACACTATTCCTCACTCATTTACAATTGTTTCCAAACTTAATGGCCTTTCCTGCGGAAGCGCCAATGGAGTAGTGAAAGGGAAACAAATTATCCGTTTGCCGATAGCGCTTTTCCCGTTTCAGGGGATTGTGGAAATCACATTGCAAAACGCTGACGGGCAGTCTGTTGCCGAGCGTTTGGTGTACGTGAACCCCGATGTGCGATTGAACATTTCGGCAACCACCAACGAGGATCGTTACCATTGCCGCGACGTGGGCAAATTACGCCTGCAAATCACCGACACTGCGGGGCAGCCAGTCAAAGCGGAAATGGCGGTGAGCATTTTCGATAAGGCATATCTCTATCTGCCTGGCCATGAGAACATTCTGTCGCACAGCCATCTTTCGGAGCAGATTCACGGCAACATTTTTAACCCGACATATTATTTTGACACTCAAAACGATGACCGCCTTCAGGCTCTCGACCTACTGCTGCTGACTCAAGGCTGGCGCCGATACGTTTGGACGCAAGAATCGTTGCCAAACCACCCGCTATTGACTGACGGTGTGAGGGGAAAGTTGACAATTCAACGTGGCGATAATTCTAAAATGCAGATTGTAAACGCGTTTTCGCCTCAAGGCGACACTTGCGCCATATTGACTGATTCGTCAGGGCGATTCGAAATCGACCCTCAACAAATGAGGGAAATGCAAGGCAAAATTTATCTAAAACCCTTTTTGACAGACAAATACAAAGCAAAAGTCTCCATCGAAAATCCGTTCGATACTATCAATGTTTTCCGTCAAGGGCATGAGCACTATATGCCTCAAAATCACATTCTTGAAACAGAGAACGGCGAGCAGTTTGTCTTCAGCGACGACAAGGTGATTCTTTTGGATGATGTGGTTGTCAAGGCAAAGCGAGGCAAGGTCCAACGCGACAAAGTGACGGGATTTTTGGATAGTCTTGCGAATGCAGAGGGTATGGGACCCGAATGGGTTTGTTTTCATAAGTGGGTTGATGGGGAAAAACGTGGTTTTCTTAACGATTACAGGGAGGGTTATACAACTCACCCTAATGGCAACACGCCTTCTGGCTGGACTCATTGTGATAAATCAATAAAACCGATTCCTGGTGAGAAATATATGATGGTAAAATTGGAGGGTGACGATGTGAGTGGTAAATATGTAATAACACATTGGATGGAAATCACTTACCCCAAACGCAGTTTTAGTGAGGAACGCCTGATGGAAATGTACGGATTGTCGAGGACGCAAGGCTACTACCCCAAGCGCGAGTTCTATCAACCCGATGAGTTCGACCTTGCCTCGTCGGCACCCGACCCGCGCAACCTGCTGCAATGGCAACCCGCTGTAATGACCGATGACAACGGCGTGGCCGAAATCACCTTCGCCGCATCCGACCTCAACACCGAATTCATCGGCATTGTCGAGGCTATCGACGGTTCGGGGCTTATGGGATGTCAGACGTTCAGTTTCAGGGTTTTGAAGAAATGAAAATATATTTGTGATTAACGATTTATAGACGGAAACCTTTCTATGCGAAAATCTGCGTTTTGATACATATATTTGTGAGTATCTGAAACATTGACCATTATGGCTACAAAAACAGGAAAAATACTTGTCGTTGACGATAACGCCAGCATCCGGCAGACGTTGAAACTGCTTCTGCCAATGCACTTTGCAAAGGTTGAGGCTATTCCGTCGCCATCGACACTTATTGCAACCGTCGGCACTTTCAAACCCGATGTGGTGCTGCTCGATATGAATTTCAAAACCGAGGTGAACACCGGCAACGAAGGCCTGTACTGGACCCGTGAGTTGAAGGAGATTGCGCCCGATACCGAGATTGTGCTCTTTACGGCCTATGCCGACATTGAACTGGCCGTTGAAGGAATGAAGCGTGGTGCGTTCGATTTCATTGTGAAGCCGTGGGACAACGCTAAACTGGTTTCTGTGCTGACGGCAGCTTGCAACAAGGCTGCGCAGAACGCGCAAGGTGGCTCATCGCGGCAAGCGAAAAAAACAAGCGAAAGCCGCACCATTGTATCACAAGCCAGCAGCGATATGTTCTGGGGCACCAGCCCGGCAATGGAGCAGGTTCGACGCACAGTTGAGAAGATTGCGCCAACCGACGCCACTGTGCTCATCACTGGCGAGAACGGAACGGGCAAGGATGTGATGGCCCGACAGATACACGCATTGAGCGCGCGCAACGGCAAACCGATGGTGGCCGTTGATGCGGGAGCCATTCCCGAAACGCTGTTCGAGAGCGAGTTGTTCGGCCATGTGAAAGGCGCCTTCACCGATGCCCATACCGACCACGAAGGCCGTTTTGAGCAGGCCAACGGCGGTACGCTTTTCCTCGACGAAGTTGGCAACCTGCCGCTTCATCTTCAGGCAAAATTGTTGAGAGCCATTCAATCGCGCAGCATTGTGCGAGTTGGAGGAACGCAACCCACACCAGTCGATATCCGTCTCATCTGCGCAACCAATATGAACCTTGATCAACTGGTGGCCGAAGGCCGCTTCCGCGAAGACCTCTACTACCGCATAAACACCGTCCACATTGAGTTGCCGCCACTGCGCAACCGCGCCACCGACATCATTCCACTAGCCGAGCGGTTTATGGCTGACAACGCTGTGAAGTACCATCGCAACCTCAACGGAATCGACGAGAGCGCACAGCAAGTGCTTACCACCCACCGCTGGAGCGGAAACATCCGTGAGTTACAGAACTGCATCGAGAAAGCGGTCATAATGTCGGAAGGCTCAATGCTGACAGCCAGCGACTTGCAACTGAACGTTACCCGCAACGACGATATTCATCTAACCGGCCGGTACGATGATGAAGATGAGGAGCAACTTGTCCGTCAAGCAGTTAGCCGATGCCGAGGCAACGTTTCGGCGGCAGCCAAAATGCTTAACATCAGCCGCCCGACACTCTACGCCAAAATGAAAAAATACGGGCTATGAACTGGATTCTGATTTCGGCAATTGGTTTGGTAATCTTGATTTTAGCTATTGCGCTGACAGTGTTCGTCGTGCGCCGCCACTTCATCAACAAAGTCACTTATATGCTCGACTCGATCGAAGACGGCGAACTGAACTTCCGATTTGTCGAAAACAGCCGCTTCAACCGTGCCTTGAACCGAATGCGCTACATCTACGAAAGGCAGCGGCAGCAGTACGAACAGGATTCGTGGACCAAATTGATTCGCGTACTCACCCACGAGATTATGAACACCGTGGCGCCCATTGCATCGTTGAGCGACGCTCTGTCGAAGTCGGTTGACGAGAACGGTAATTCCGAAATGGACATAAAAGCCGGATTGTCAATTATTTCCGACTCATCGAACAACCTGATAAAATTTGTGCAGACCTACCGCGAGTTGAGCGGTGTGGCACGCCCTGTACGCAAATCGTTATTCCTGAAAGAGCTGATCGATAAAGTGATAACGCTCGAAAGTGAGCAAGTGGCCGCCCATAACGCATCGTGCATCTACACAACCGAAAACATCGATTTAATCATTTACGCCGATGAAGGACAACTCTCGCAAATATTTATCAATCTTATAAAAAACGCACTTCAAGCAGGTGCAACGCAGATAACCGTCAGTTCGGGCAGCGGCCACAACGATGAAGTGTGGGTACGAGTATCGAACAATGGTACCCCCATTCCACCAAGCAATCAGGAACAGATTTTTATTCCATTTTTCACCACCAAAGCCGAAGGCAGCGGTATCGGGTTGAGCATATCGCGACAGATTCTTCGCCAACACAACGCCACTATCAACCTTTTGAAAAGCGATATCGACGAAACGGTCTTCGAAATTGTTTTCAAATAATTCACAGAGGGCGCAGAGAACAACAGAGAGCACAGAGAAGTTTAGCACTGACCCGATAGCTATCGGGAACGGAAAACACGGAATTTACAGCCTGAATAAAAAGCAATCGGGCACCAATGGTACCCGATTGTGACTAATAAGCATTCTTAAACCTTGAACTTATAATCTTGTTTATTCTTTCTTCAAAGCCTCGGCGGGATTGGTGCGAGCGACACTGACCACTTGCCAAATCACTGATATAAATGCTATTATCATCGATATTAGAATGGCAATGATAAACAGCCAGCCATAATTCTCAATTCTGTAGGCAAAACGCTCCAGATAGAGCCGGGCAGCCCAAACTGCCAGCGGAATGCCAATGACGCAGGCTATTCCAACCAAAACCATATAACTCTGCACATTGCGCCATGTTTCGCGTTTGACATCGGAACCAAACACCTTGCGAATGGCTATCTGTTTGGTGTTGTCGTCAGCAAAATAGGTGCTCATAGCCAGCAGGCCAAGCAATGCCACCAAAACCGACAATGCTGCGAAAAGTTCCAGCAGACGCATTGTTTTGCAGGCGGGCGCCAGTTGCTGTTTGTAGACGTCGCGCAAAAATCCGGCGCGAAATGGGGCTTGGTAAATGCCGAATTGCTCCATTTGATATTCTCTGTAGGCTTTGAGAATCTGCTCTTCGTACTCTTTGCACTCGCCGATGGTTTCGATGAGCAGATTGTGTGAGAAGAACGTCTCCTCAGGTTTGGCTACGATGACGCAGACATTCAGAATGCCC
>JAGCFC010000011.1 GCA_017650325.1 Salinivirgaceae bacterium
ACTGGGCATCAGGCATTAGTTGCTTGGTGTTGGGGATTGGGTGTTAGGTGTTGGTTATCGTTTTCGTCTTTGTTATCGCCAAAAAAAACAAAAAAAAAAGCCCGGAGCTTTCGCCCCGGACCCAATCATGAGAAAAATCACACTGACTCTTTCCACATCAGCGTTATCGTAAAAACAGAGGCGCCACAAGGGCACCCCGTTTTTATCTCAGTTTAATAAACAGCCACGCGCTTGCTTTCGCCGTTGACACTTACAATGTAAATACCCTCGGCAGGCATTTCAATCTCGGTGCGTGTGCCGGCTGCCAACTCTTTGGCAATCATGCGGCCGTTGACATCGAACACTGCAATCTCGCCGTTGATAGCCTCGGCTGCCTCAATCACGATAGTGCGGTTGAATGCGTAGATGTTGATTTCGGCTGAATCCTCGTCAATAGCGGTGTCATCTTTTTTGTTGATATTGATATCGAACGTTACGGTGAATGTCTCGCCGTTCTCGACGTAGGTAACAGTAACAGTCTGCTTGCCAGTCTTCTTAGGATCGAAGCCGCTAATCATGGCCGATGTCAAATCGATAACCTTGGTTGTGCCGTTGTTGAAGGTAAGCGTCAGTTTGGCGCCTGTCAGGTCGATAACCTCACCCTCGGTGTAGGTGAGTTTCTTCGGCAGGTTGCTCAAAGCGACATCCACAACCTTAACCTCGAGTACAGGAACTGTATCGGTGTAGATTGTATCGCCACAGATTTTGCAGATAAGCATTGTGTAGCCTACGCTGTCGAAGGTCGCGGCAAATACTGTTGTGTCGAAATCGTGAAGAGAGGCGATGCTGCCTGCCCATTCAACTTTGACTGTGTTACCGGCCAAATCGGCAGCATTGGCTGCAATGTTAATGCTGGTAACTGCAGCGTGAGGCAGACTCAACTCGGCAACGTAGGTAATGTTGTCGGCTGTGGTGAAGGCCTTAACGCTTGCACCCTCGCTAAGAGTGATGTTGCTCTCTGCAAAGTCGGTAACTTCCTCGTTGAAGGCAACGGTAACTGTTGCGGTGCTCTCGGTTGTCTCTGTAGCCGAAGTGCTAACTGTGTAAGTCGGCGCAATGTTGTCGAGAGTAATGTTGGTTGCAACAAACTCGGTGTTGGCTGGCAGTGCGGCAACAGTGATTTCATCACCAGTTGCTTCGTCAACCACTACTATGCCATTCCAATTGATAGACTCAATTGCAAGTTTCTCGACATTGTCGGTAGCGGCCACAGTGTAAACAAACTGCAGTGTGTAGCCATCAAAGTTGTCAATGAACTGTGCTTGGCCACCAGTATTCAGAAGCAACTGCGGTGCGGCGGTGGCTTCGTCATCGTTGAGCTCTACCTCAGCATCAAAGCTAATGCTGATTGTGATTTCCTCGCCAACACGATAGCTGCCACTAACTGTTGGTGTGCTCACGGCCATTACCTGGGTGTTGTTGGCTGTGGCCACAAGCGGAATGCTGTCTATGCTAACCAGCGCATCATTGTAATCGTAAATCCACAAGAGCAATGTGTCGCGGAAAGTTCCGACCTCCGGTGCATCGGGGTAGAACTCAAGGCTGATTTTGCTGCTGTTGCCCACATTTAAATCCCAAACGCTAATGTCAGAAGTGGAGAAGATACCGCCAACTGCGAAATCCCAATCATCAATATAGAATCCTTCGCAACCTGTATTCTCGAGTACCACCGAAGCATATCCATGGTTGCCTACGTGTACAGGAACGAACTCAACTTCGTCTTTGCTGTAAGTTTTTTCGAGTTTGCTCTCGATAGTAACAATGGTTACAAGCGTGTCGCAAGTAAGCTTGGTGGTGCCCATACGGTCGAGAACCTTTGTGAAGGTGTACTCGCCACCGGTAAGACCCTCAAGGCTATAGGTAAGCTCAAATTCCTTGCTGCCATTGGCCGGAACTTCGTAGGTTTCAGCTTCAGGAATTGAAATACGGAAGTTGGTGGAGTTACTATAGTTGTAACCCTCATCCAATAGGTTGCCACTGTTATCTTTAAGAATTGACTTGCCATCTACTACTACCGACACATAACCGCGGTTGCTGTAGCCGCTATTCTGCGTATCGCGGAAACGCAGACCGTAATCACCGGCCGGCAAATCGAGAACCTGCTCGTACATTTTGCCACTGACAGTGTAGGTTCCAGCTGGTATATAAACTACGCGGTTCACAAATTCGCCCCACCTATTTAGTGTATATATCTCCAACCAAATAGTTTGCGGGTGATCTTGAGCACCTGAGTACACCTTAAGCCTCGGATGGGTAGCATACTGCAGCGGAGCGGAGCTACCATTGGTTATGGTATGTGTAGCTTTAACCTCTGCCTGGCCGCACTCGGCTGTTATACGCTGTGGTGCGCTCACTACAGGCTCAACATACTCAACGCCTGTGGCTGAGAGTGCAATGGTTGCCAATACTTTCTCGCTATTGTATTCGAGTATCTTAAGCTCGCCTGTAGCTGCGCCTGCGGCTGAAGGTGTATAGGTAACCTCAAGCTCAACATCCTGTTTCGGTGCTAATTCCCAACCAAACGCATCGGCTGACGATTCCACAAACGAGAATCCTGCGCCACTAATTCGGTAATCGAGTTCGAATCTTGCACCACCGGTGTTGGTAAGTGTGAATGTCTGCTTGCCCACTGTGCCCAACTGAACATTGCCAAATGCAAGTGTTGAAGGTGCAGAAACTGCAGTGTCGCCTTTGACGTAAATTTGAGCATGCATGCACAACTCAACCCATTCCGGGTCGTTGGTTGAGAAGTACTTGTAATAATTGTATGAGCCAACAGACTTGTTGCTTGTTGGAATATTCATTGTGAGCGGTAACGACTCGCCCGGAGCAATAGTGTACTGCTTGAACGACTCTTTGGTCAATGTGAAATTGTACGATTTGCAATCACCACCCCACATATCCCATTTAAGGTCTTTCACCTTTATTGTGTCAGTAATAACGTTGTTACTGCAAGTAATTATAAAGTACGCGTCGTTGTCAGCAGCAACTAAATCATAATCATGCCATATAACAAGTTTGTAATCGCCGGGGGCAATCCCATAGACATAACTGCTATAATCGTAATCGCATTCGTCCCAATCCCCAACTGGGTTATTATAATTGTCGATGGCGTAAACAGCGTATTCACAGAAAATGTTATGTTTTCCGGCATAGTAGTTAATGGCCAGCGGTTCGGTTATCACAAGGTTGCTTACACCTTCGTTCTTAACCGTGCGGCTCAGTGTTACTGAAGGTGTGCCGAAGTCAATGGTGTCTTTGATTGTGCTATCGTCGAAGTCTGCTACGGGTGCGCCAACGCCAGAACCTGACAAGGGCACTTCAATATAGCCCAAACCTTCGAGTGTAAAAGCCAATGTGTCGGCAAACGGACCAACTGAATCAGGATTGAATTGTATGCGAAGTTCAACCGATTCACCGTGGGCAATGTTATCGATATAAGTGCTTGGTTTGAACTCTGCCGCATCTTGGTTATAAACGCGGAAGTAGTCGCGGTCTTCATTCCATGCTTTCAAATAAATATCCTCTTTGAAGTAGACTGGTGCGCAGCCTGTGTTGGTAAGTGTGAGTTTAAACTCAGGGTATGCGCCTACAAACTGCTCGCCAAAATCGAGACTCTCGGCAACTGACAGCTCTGGTACACCACCATCAACATGCAAATCAATCTCATTTACAGGCTCATCAATACCTTCAGCGAAAAAATAAAGAGTGTTATGGTCTGACATGTTGAACGCACTTGCCGGAATCTGAAGGGCACCGATACTTGAGCCAGGGGCAATGGTGGTTTTAAACAAACAATCGTCAGGAGTAACATCGAATTCAATTGAATTACCACCTCTACCGGTGGCTTTGTTTACCAATGTTGTCTTGGTGTTGCCAATGGTAATAGCACCATCGTACCACCAGTTCTGCAGATAAAGTCGGTATGAACCTATAGGCAGGCTGTGTGTTTCGGTATAGGTGGTGTTAGGTTGTGTATAAGTACCGAAAGGCGCTGAGTATACCACATTGTTGTTGGCGTCGTACAGAGTCCAAACAACATATTCTTGTTCATAATTATAAGTAGTAATGCTGAAAGTGAAGTCGAAACCACCCAATACTGTAACCGGCACATTAGTGTTGTTCTCAATCTTATTTGGAACGGAGAGTGTTGTTACACACTCGGTGAGTGTAGTGTCAATTGCGGTGCGGGCAATTGAAAGCTGCTCTTCCAAATCGGCGGCTGTGGCTTTCAGGGCTACTTCGGCAATAGGGATTAGTTCATTATCGAGAAAAATTGAGAAAGAACATTTGCTAGTGAAATTGCCGGCTTCCTCGCTATAGAATCTTATACGCACTCCTATTGAATCACCTGGATAAAGATTGCCATCGAAATTGTTTGGCATAATATATGGATTTCCTACAGGGTGGCCAAAACCTTGGGCGACTGTAAATGAAGGCTCACCGATAAGGAATTCGCTGCAACCAGTGTTTTTAAGCCACATTGTGCCAGTGCTTTCGTAACCGGTAAAAGTATTGAAAACGCTGTCGCCGTAAACCTCATACTGGGGTGCGACATCAACTTCGACACTTAACGGTAACGAGAATAAGTTCGCAGGCATATTGTCCCAATCGGGTGCATCGAATTGCTCTTCGACAGAGCCTTGCGATGCGTTGGCTGTAATGCTGATAGTTGCCGTTTGACCTGGTTGGAGGTTCAACTCGGTTTGCGAAAAACTGAAGCTTTTTGATAGCGAGCCTAATTCCAACTCGTAGGTTGTGCTGTTTTGGTAGTTTCCGTAATCCATTGCGTAGGTTTTCCCACCAATAAAACCACTCAGTCCGCCTTCGAACTCTATCTGCCGGTATTCAGCAATTTTCAGCTTGTCGTCTTGCAGACGGATTCCATATAGAGAGCCCCATGCCGGAACCCACAGCAAACCGGTTTCGGCATCGTAGGCCATGCCCATTTGTGCGGGGAATGAAAGCGTGTATTGGGCAAGCTGGTTACCTTCGAGGTCGAAGGTTGCTACGTGCGACGGGCCGTCGCTCCAATTGAGCTCTACGGCAATCAGATACTCGCCTGTGAAAACCAACATTGCGGGGTTGCTGAATCCCGTTTTAAAACTTACTCCGGTTGGCTCGAAATTGGTATTATAGGCTACGGCTTTGGTATCTTCTCCGGTTATCCAAAGGTTTGTACCATCATAGGCCATGCTGTAGCAGTAATAGAGAGTTGATTGCTGCTCAACCTCAAAGGTTTTGGCATTGAGCTTAACGGGAACGCCCTCCATATTGTAGTCGATAGCATAAAGGCTGCCGTCAACCTCAGTCATGCTGAAATAGGCAGTATTGCTAATTTTCGCGCCCAATTCGGCTTTGGCGTTCTCGCTCAATAGAGTTGCGCTTATAGGCTCGTCGCTAACGTTCTTAACCACCACAGCGCGTGTCTGCGTTTGGTTGCACCCATCGAGATAGAAATCGATAGGTCCGCTTGGCGTAAGCTGCAGGCCCGGCGAGGTGGGGTACATTGGCGCCTTTTCCGCATTGTCGGCTTTTGCCGGAAACAACGGCGATTTTTCACTCGAAGACTTACGCATCATTTCAATGTGAGTCTTCCATTGCTGCTCTTGTTGAGCATGTGCGCGTTTGTGATTTTGCGCACTCAGCCCTCCTCCCGTCAGGATGAGAGCAGAAAGAATGAATAATAGTTTTCTCATGTTCTTTCTTTTTAAAATTAGACAAAAATTATAGTTAAAAATGTAATTACCTCATTTTATTATAGTTATCTTTCAAAATCACAACCGCATAACACGTAGTGCCGCCGCATTGTGCATTTCTACTCCAAATCACGTTACAAAGATTGGAATGGAGTTTAAAAAAAACAACAATGACTTAACGAACGTCGGGTTTGACTTAACGAACGGCGAAAATTTGCCAAAATCGACGATTTTGCATACGTGTTTTACGTAATTTTTAAAATAAACGGTTATGCCCATCGGACGGAAATTTTTAGAAAATTGATTCAAAAAATTCCACATAATTCTTAAAATCATTTTTTATAAATTATTTTAAAAAAAACGGGCTGAAAGTCCAAAACAGCATATCCCAACGCAGAGTGAGCGAAACGAACGGTATGTTGGGTAACCCGTCATCACCCACCATAGCGCGCTGTAAGCGCAACTCATAACTAATAATTTTTATGATTGCCCCTATAGGGCGCCAACGTTGCAGCAACGTTACCCCAAGCGCCGCTGTGCTTGCCTTGGGCTATAAACAAACTGCCCTTTCAGGGCGACATTTGGATTCATTTTGGGTTCGTTTGGTTGGAGACAAAATATTATAAATCATTTTTTTATAAATCTCACTTTCGGGTTTTATTCAAATTTCTCGCAAAGCGATACCAATGAATAATAAAACGCCTGCATTTTATTCTCCTATGTTCCGTGATTTCCGTGGTTGAATCGGGCCTCGGCAGAAAACTATTTCCGATAAATATCTATCAGTCGGACAACCGTACCCATCATGCATTCCGAGTTTTGGTTACTATGTATCTCGTAAGCAAAACGGACAGTAACGCTGTCAGCCATATCCATTCCGAAATCGTCAATATTAAATGGTTCAAGTGTATATCCGTCATAATCGATAATCCATCCGCAGCCACTGAACTTGCTCATATCGACAAGCAACCCGTCGACGTACTCGTACTTGGCAGCATCCTCATCCGTCGAACAGCCCACCCCCGCAACCAATAGCACAATTGCCAAAACCGATATTCTGATGATATTCATACGATTGAAAATAACTTTACAATGTTAGGAAACTTGTTTTGCATTATCAATATGTACACTACAGCTTTCTTCATTTTTTTTGAGATTATTGCTGCATTTTGTGTCACCCATTCCAGATTCCAATGTCACCGCCGTATTCTCATATTATCACATTTAATGATTTGCCCCTATAGGGCGCCATCGTTGCGCGGCAACGTTACCAAAGGCGCCTCTGTGCTTGCCTTGGGCTATAAAAAAACGCCCTTTTAGGGCGAATCCTGCGTCCGTTTTGGGTTCGTTTAGTTAGAATTAATAATCTACAAATCAATTATGTATATATCACAAAATTATCTTAGAATTTCTCACAATGCGATAACCCACACACAAGCGCCTGCGTTTTCAAATTTCCGTAGTTTTGGTGAGTCCGTGGTTAAACAATAAAAAAATGCCGTCCCGGAAAACCGAAACGGCATTTATCAGTGTTACTAACTATGTAATCAATATTCAACCAGCACGTTGCCATCCATCTCGGCTGGGATATCAAGACCCATAAGAGTCAAGACGGTTGGTGCCACGTCGGCCAGACGGCCGTTCTTAACTTTCTTAACCTCGTCCGATACAACGATGATTGGAACTGGGTTGAGCGAGTGTGCTGTGTTTGGTGTGCCGTCGGGGTTGATGGCGTTGTCGGCGTTGCCGTGGTCGGCAATGATAACGGTGTCGTATCCGTTCTTCTTAGCGGCCTCAACAACCTCACCAACACAAGAATCAACAGCCTTAACGGCTTTGCAGATGGCTTCGTAAACGCCGGTGTGGCCAACCATATCGCCATTGGCGAAGTTCACCACAATAAAGTCGAACTTATTGGTGTTGATGCTTGCAATCAGTTTGTCTTTCACCTCGTAAGCGCTCATTTCGGGTTGCAGGTCGTAGGTTGCAACCTTCGGCGATGCCACTAGTGTGCGCTCCTCGCCGTCGTACGGTGCCTCGCGGCCGCCGTTGAAGAAGAACGTAACGTGAGCATACTTCTCGGTTTCGGCAGTGTGCAGCTGCTTCAAACCTTTGCTGCTCAAATATTCGCCCAAAGTGTTGTTCACGTTCTCTTTCGGGAACAGAATGTGCACTCCGGTGAAAGTAGCGTCGTACGGTGTCATACAGTAGTATTGCAGATTCGGAATAGTGTTCATTCCCTCTTCAGGCATATCCTTCTGTGTCAGCACAATGGTAAGCTCTTTGGCGCGGTCGTTGCGGTAGTTGAAGAAGATTACAACGTCGCCGTCTTTGATGCGGCCGTCAACATTTGCATTGATGAGCGGCTCCATAAACTCGTCGGTATTCTTGTGCTCCTCAGAGTCGGTGTCGTAGCAGCTCTGCACGCCCTCAACCATATCGGTAACCTTGCGGCCGATGCCGTTAACCAATTGGTCGTAAGCTATTTTGATGCGGTTCCAGCGTTTGTCGCGGTCCATTGCGTAGAAACGTCCGATGATGCTTGCAATGTGGCCGATGTTAGCGTCGCAATGCTTCTGAAGGTCGGCAATAAAGCCCTTACCGCTCTTTGGGTCGGTATCACGGCCATCCATAAAGCAGTGAACGAAAGTGTTTTGGATGCCGTAAACCTTGGCAATGTCGATGAGCTTGAACAAGTGGTCGAGCGATGAGTGCACGCCGCCGTTCGATGTCAGGCCCATAAGGTGGATGCTCTTGCCGTTCTTTTTAGCGTACTCGTAAGCCGAAACAATCTCAGGATTTTTCAGGATGCTGTTGTCGGCGCAGGCGCGATTGATTTTCACAAGGTCCTGATAAACAACACGTCCGGCACCAATGTTAAGGTGTCCTACCTCTGAGTTACCCATCTGTCCGTTAGGCAGACCAACGTCCTCGCCGCAAGTAAGCAGTTGGGCATTGGGATAAGTGGCGGCCAGTTTCTCCATATTAGGCGCGCCTGCGGTGTGGATTGCATCGCTTTTTGTCTTGTTGCCGATCCCCCATCCGTCGAGAATCATCAACAGTGTTTTTCCTTTTGACATTTTATAATTGTTTAAATAATTAATAATCTAACAATCAGAATTTTACACAGCAATGACGCTTGCGTGAAATTCGAGTGCGAAATTATTAAAAAAAGTGAGTAAGGTGATAAGTGTAATGAGTAAAGTTTAATGAGTAAGGTGGAAGGTGGAAAGTGTAATGAGTAAGGTGGAAAGTGTAATGAGTAAGGTGGAAAGTGTAATGAGTTGAGAGTAAAGAGTAAAGTGTAATGAGTAGAGAGTAAAGTGTAATGAGTAGAGAGTAAAGTGTAATGAGTAGAGAGTAAAGTGTAATGGGTAAAGAGTAATGTTTAATGAGTAATGGGTGAAAGGGTGGCATGAATTATCGTCAATCCGAATAAAACATGAATTGATATCATAAAAAAAGTAGAGACGATGTGAATGATGTGAACCCAAAAAGTTGGACAAAAAACTTTATGGGATGTCACATTACTACACGACAGAAATTAAGATGAAGGCAGTACGGATGTACCGCCGAGGGAAAGGTTGCACCACCATAAGCAGAATGCTTGGTGTGCACACG
>JAGCFC010000102.1 GCA_017650325.1 Salinivirgaceae bacterium
GCGTCTGCACACCACATCGTCGCTGCTGTCGGGCCGCCGCGATGTGATTGTGGTTTCGTCGGTGTCGTGCCTTTACGGTATTGGCAACCCCGACGATTTCTACAGCAACAGCATCAGCGTGAAGGTGGGCGAAAACGTTGGGCGCAACCAACTTCTGCGCCGTCTGGTTGACGCTCTATACTCGCGCAATGAGGTGGATTTCAGCCGTGGCACGTTCCGCGTCAAAGGCGACACTGTTGATGTTTATCTGGCCTACGGCGATGCCGCTTACCGCCTGATGTTCTGGGGCGACGAGATTGACCAAATTGAAGTTTTCGACCCGCTGAACGGCAGTGTTATCGACCGCCCCGAGCAGGTTTCAATCTACCCCGCAAACATCTTCGTAACAACGCAAAGCCGCATTCAGCAGGCCATCCGTATGATTCAGGACGACCTTGTGGCGCAGGTTGAGTATTTCAACAGCATAGGCAAGCACCTTGAGGCCAAACGGCTCGACGAGCGTGTGAATTACGACCTTGAAATGATACGCGAATTAGGTCACTGCCCGGGAATTGAGAACTATTCGCGCTATTTCGACGGGCGCTCGGCTGGCACACGGCCGTTCTGTCTGCTCGATTATTTCCCGAAAGATTTCATCACGGTCATCGACGAAAGTCACGTAACTGTGCCGCAGATTCACGCAATGTTCGGCGGCGACCGCTCACGCAAAGAGAACCTTGTGGAATACGGCTTCCGCCTGCCTGCCGCGCTCGACAACCGTCCGCTTAAGTTCGACGAGTTTGAGGCGATGACCGGACAGACCGTCTATGTGAGCGCCACTCCTGCCGACTATGAGCTGGCCAAATGCGGCGGCGTGATTGTTGACCAAGTGATTCGTCCGACAGGCCTTCTCGACCCGCCGATTGACGTGCGTCCGAGTCTGAATCAGATTGACGACCTTGTGGGCGAAATCAACCGCCGAGCTGCCAAGGACGAGCGTGTGCTTGTGACGACGCTCACCAAACGTATGGCCGAAGAGTTGCAGAAATATCTGACACGTATGGGAATACGCTCGAATTACATTCACAGCGATGTGGACACGCTTGAGCGTGTGAAGATATTGGACGACCTGCGCAACGGCCTGTTCGACGTGCTTGTTGGCGTCAATCTGCTGCGCGAGGGTTTGGACCTGCCCGAAGTGTCACTGGTGGCCATTTTGGATGCCGACAAGGAAGGATTCCTGCGCAACGAGCGCTCGCTGACACAGACAGCAGGACGTGCCGCACGAAACGTTAACGGCCTTGTGATTATGTATGCCGACCAAATTACCGACTCAATGCAGCGCACCATTGACGAGACCAACCGCCGCCGCGAGAAGCAGTTGCGCTACAACGAGGAGCACGGCATTACTCCTACTCAGATTGTCAAGGCAAAACGCCGCCCGATGAACTCCGACGAGGCCGACACCGCAACGCCATACTACCGCGAACCCGAAAAGGTTGGCTTAGCCGCCGAGCCTGTTGTGGCCTATATGAGCCGCGAGGCGCTTCTGAAAGCAATCGACAAGACCAAGAAACAGATGGAACGCGCCGCCGACAAACTCGACTTTATGGAAGCCGCCCGTCTCCGCGACGAGATGTTCGAGTTGCAGAAGGTGCTGAATGAGAAGTTTGGAAAATAATGGTATTCACACACACACAACACAGTCACAACAAGTTGTGATACAGTCTTTTGGACGCAAATTGTACGGATTAAATCGCTGGATTCCGGACTAAAAAAAACGGCAAACCTCTTCCCTTTTCCCTTTAGCCTTACTTCTCCGGATAAGTGGCTACATTCTTGATTGTGTAGTCTTTAGCATAGTCGAGAATGAAGACTGATGTGTTTTGGTAGCCGCCCTGGTCGGAATATGGCACAAAGTTGAATTCGGTTTGCAGCAATGGCGCCTTGTGATACATAATGTAATGGCGGAAGTCGTGTCCGAACTTGTTGAGCGCCGAGCAGAAGAACATTGTGATGTCATGTCCCTGGAAGGCCATGCGGTCAGGCTCAACGTTCATGAGATTGCGGTAATTGCGCACAAAATCAATTATTTCGGGTTTGCTGTAATCGATAAACGAATTCGACAGATAGTGCGTGTTTGTGTTGTGGAAATGGTCGATATCGATGCTTTCGAATCTCTCCCAACGCGGCTGGCCGAACAGAGTAACGTTGTATTCATACGAGTAGCCGTTGAGTTTGCCAATGACGTCGGTAACAAAGGCGCGGTCGGTCGACGGAATAATTACAATATTTTCCTTCCCTTTGATGAACGCCGTGTTCAGAATGTCGCCGCTGGTGTAGTAATAGTATTCGTTGTAGCGCACCTGGTCGAAGTTGTCGTTTTTGATTGATGAGTACAACTGCCGTTTAAACTCCGAAATGAAATCCTGCTCCTGCGAGTCGCCGTTGTGGATAACTATAAAGTTCTTAGTATCAATCTGATTGAGGAATTCGGCCATGTACTTCATTTGAATGTCGATGGTGGGACAAACCTGGAAGGCATACGGATTATGGTCGATGAACGAATTCTTGACCGACAGTGGCGAGACAATGTTTATTTGGTGCTCCCACGCATAGTCGCCAACAACCTGAAGTTCGCTGTTGAGAGCCGGGCCAATGAACATGTTGTAGTCCGACAGGTCGTGATTGCGCATGTAGTTGGTAATGTAGACGCTGTCGCCTTTGGTGTCAATCACTTTGACGTCGAACGAAACGCCTTGCTTTCTTAATTCGTTGAGAGCCAGCATTGAGCCCACATAAAACTCGATGAAACTCTTTGATTTGTTGTAGATTTTGCCATTGTGCAAGCCCCACCCAGTGGTGTCGTTCATGTTGAGATAGAACGGTAGGAAGAAGGCTATTTTGTAGGTTTTAGTCTTGTCGAACTCTGCACTCTGAACAGTGTGCATTTTCTGATTATCAGCATTATATGCCTCGATACGCTGTTTTTCGACCTCGCTTATTTCGGGTTCGCTGTTTTTCTTAGGAGTCGGCTCGATTGTCTTATTTTCAGCCTCTTTTTTGGTTGCCCCTTTCGGGATTCGAATCAACTCTCCCTCCTGCAACTCGCGTTTTTTCAGAGTTGGGTTTATTTTCAGCAAAGCCTTGTCGTTCAAGCCGTATGAGCGGGCAATGCCGTAGAGTGTCTCCTGCTTCTCGACCTTATGGAAATCGAAATCGCCTTCAATAACTTCTTCGGCCACAGCCTTTTGAATAGGCACACGGAGCATTTCGTCAACTTGTATTGTGCGGCCTGCTATTTCGGGATTCAGTTTCTCAATTTCGGCGGGTGTTGTGTGATACATTCGCGCAATGCCGTACATTGTTTCCTGTTTCTTAACCTTATGCAGCATAAAGGTTGTGTCGGTTTGCTGCTCTTCGTCAGCGGCAACGGCCACTTCCTTTTCTGCAGGTTTAATTTTCAGCCTCTCGCCTATTTTAATGCCCAGTTCGGCGCCAGGGTTGTTTTTGTACAGTTCGTCGATGCTGATGCCGTAGCGTTTTGCAATGTTGTATGGCGTATCGCCTTTAGTGATAGTGTGATAACTGAAGTTGTCGGCGTTTTTGACCTCCTGTTTCACACGAATTCTAATGTATTGGTCGGGATGAATCTGGTAAGTCAGTTGTGCGTTGTCGGCAATAATGCTGTCAACCGGAACGTCGTAGGCGCGGCTGATGGCGCTCAAAGTCTCACCTTTTCTGACAATGTGAATGTAATACTCCTTTCCGTTAAGGCTGACCTTATTGTTCGGATGACGGACTGTTTCGTCTTGTGCCACAAGCACTTGTGTGACCATTAAAAAAACGGCCGCTAAAAAAATATGCGATTTGTTGCGATTCATTATCATACCAAAATTTCGTGTCAAAAGTACAAAACACAAACTAAAAATAGTAATAATCGGGACAAATTAAAACAGCCGACAAAACATTGGAGCTTTTGCATGCAAAACAGCCACCGACTCTTCATAATACGTTGATAACTTATTCCAACCACAATCGAAAAATCGATAATTTTGGGGCATTAAATAAAACGAATCTATGAGTGGATTTTTTGGGGCAGTCACCAATACCGACTGCGTTTCAGATGTCTTTTACGGTACCGACTACCACTCCCATCTTGGGACAAAACGTGCGGGTATGTCGATTTATTCGACAAAATTAGGCTACCAGCGAGCCATCCACAGCCTTGAAGACGGCTATTTCCGTAACAAATTCGAGGGTGATATGGCCGGCTTCAGCGGTGAGTCGGGTATCGGCTGCATCAGCGACAACGAGGCTCAGCCGTTGGTTATCTTCTCGCACCTTGGGCGCTTTGCCATCACCACAGTGGCCAAAATCAACAACGTTGACGAACTGGCCGACCGTTTCCTTCGCGAGGGAAAAACCTTCACAGAGACCAGCCAGGGCGGTATCAACCCCACAGAGCTGATCGCCATGCTCATCTGCGAGAAGCAGAGTTTTAAAGAAGGAATCGAGAACGTCTACAACAGCATAAAAGGCTCGTGCTCAATGCTGATTCTGAACAAGGACGAGATTATTGCCGGACGCGACAAGCTGGGCCGCACGCCTATTGTTATCGGTAAGAAAGATGGTGCCTTCTGCGCCGCTTCCGAAACTTCGTCGTTCCTGAACCTTGACTATAAGATTGAGAAATATATAGGACCGGGCGAGATTGTGTCTATCCGCAACAACGGCTATTCGGTTCTGCGTGAGGCAGATAAAGAGATGCAGATTTGCTCGTTCCTGTGGGTTTACTACGGTTATCCACCAGCATGCTACGAGGGCATCAACGTTGACCAGACGCGTTATCGCTGTGGACAGAAACTTGCAGAGAAAGACGATGTGAAAGATGCTGATTTTGTGGCAGGTATACCCGATTCGGGCGTTGGTCACGCAATGGGCTACAGCGCCGCAACCGGTATTCCGTACATGAGGCCTTACGCCAAATACACGCCAACATGGCCGCGCAGCTTTATGCCGCAAAACCAGAAACAGCGTGACTTGGTGGCCAAAATGAAGCTGATTCCTAACGCATCGGTCATCAACGGGCGCAAGGGTATCTTCCTCGACGACTCGATTGTGCGCGGTACTCAGTTGAAAGACAATGTGAAAGACCTGATGGAGGCCGGCATTAAAGAGGTGCACATGCGTGTTGCCTGCCCGCCGCTCATCTACCCTTGCGAGTATCTGAATTTCAGCCGTTCGCGTTCGTCGCTCGAGCTGGCCACACGCAAGGCCATTGTTAAACTTGAGGGCAAAGAGGATGTCGATTTCTCGAAATACGCCGATCCCGACTCGCAGGAATACAAGAACATGGTTGAGCAGATGCGCAAAGATATGAACTTGACTACGCTTCGGTTCCAGCGTCTTGAGGACTTGATTGAGGCTATCGGGCTACCGAAAGAAAAGCTCTGCACCCACTGCTGGGACTGCTCGAGCCGTGGATAATGATTGGTAAAATAATTAAAGAAATAGTTTAAGTAAATAACCATAAATAATTACAACTATGATTTTTAAGATTTTTATCGTCGCATTGGTATTTGCTTGTTTCCTATACTATGTGGCATGTATTCTTGAGCTGTTTGGGCTTATCAAATTCACATCTGAAAAACAGGAAATATCGTTTCCAAAATTGCTTATACCATTTTACTATTTCTTTAAGAAATAACAGTTAATAATCTCTAAACCTAAATGTTATGTTGAAAGTATCAAAAAGTCGAATGGCAGCCATTGTTTTAGCAGTGTTTGCCATTGTAGTTCTCTCGATGATTGGCCGCATTGGCGAAGATGTTAAAAATGAGACAATTGTGGTTAACCAGTTCCCCTTTACGGGAAAAATGGATTATTGGACAACTCCAGGTTGGCGTGGTCAGTGGTTTGGCAAAACAACAGTTTATCACAAGACTGAGCAGCTTTGGTTTGGTGCCACCGACGAAGGAAACCGCCCGAACGGAACTCCTATTCCGGTCATCTTCAACGATGCTTCGGATGGTTTGATTTACGGCTCGTTGCGTGTGAAACTTCCTACCGATATTGAGCACTTGTCGCGTATCCAAACCGACTATAACGGCATGGACCGCCTTATGAACGACCTTGTGAAACAAACAGTTACGAAAGTTATTTATGCTTCGGGTCCGCTGATGTCGGCGTTCGAGAGTTATGCTGAGAAGAAGAACGACCTGATTGAGTACATTACTGACCAGTTGAACAACGGCGTGTACAAAACAACCGTCAAAACCGAGGAGACCATCGACCCAATCACGGGCGAGAAAAAACAGACCAAGGTTGCAACACTCGTTCCCGACGAGAACGCTCCTGGCGGGTTCAAACGTTCGGAGTCCTCTCCTTTCAAATACTATGGTATCGAAATCGGCCAAGTATCTGTAAGTAAGATTGATTACAGCGACAAGGTTAAGCAGCAGATCTCGCAGCAACAGGAGGCAAACATGCTTATCCAGACTTCGAAGGCAAAAGCAGCTGCAGCCGTTCAGGAAGCAATCCGTGCTGAGGAGGAAGGTAAGGCAAAAGCCGCTCAGGCCAAATGGGAACAGGAGCGTATAAAAGCCACCGAGGTTACCAAGGCCGAGCAGGAACGTGAGGTTTCGCGCCTTGCAGCCGAGAAAGCAGAGTTCGACAAGAAGAAGATTATTGCCGAAGGTCAGGCAGAAGCCGAGGCCAACCGTTTGAAAGTTGCTGCCGGTCTGACACCGCAAGAGCGCGCCGAATGGGATTACAAGACTAAAGTTGGTGTGGCTGAAGCAATTAGCAAGGTTACTCTACCCCGAATTGTATCGACAAGTGGTAATGGCAACTCAAACGCCATGGACGCCATTGGTCTGAAAATGCTTATCGATATGAGCGAGAAACTGAGCAAGTAATTGATTGTTAGCCGTATTTACGGCATCGGATAAACAGAAAGGACTCCCTAAATTGTGGAGTCCTTTCATTTTTTATGTCCTTTACTTTAGAAATATACTAAATGAGTAATGGTTTAAAACAAAAATGCTCTGCAACATTGGGTTGCAGAGCATTTTTCATATCAAGTAAACAAAGCCGTTTAGGCGTCGATGTTTGCGTATTTGGCGTTCTTCTCGATAAACTCACGGCGTGGCGGAACGTCGTCACCCATAAGCATTGAGAATGTGTAATCGGCAGCAGCGGCGTTCTCGATTGTCACCTGGCGCAGTGTGCGGTTCTCGGGGTTCATGGTGGTGTCCCAAAGTTGTTCGGGGTTCATCTCACCCAAACCTTTGTAACGCTGCACTTTAAGGTTTTTGTCAGATGTTCCGCCAAGTTCTTCGATAGCCTGCTGGCGCTGCTGCTCAGTCCAGCAGTACTGTTGCTTGTTGCCCTTCTTGACAAGATAGAGCGGCGGTGTGGCAATGTAAAGGCATCCCTGCTCAATCACTTCGCGCATAAAGCGGAAGAAGAACGTCATGATCAATGTGTCGATGTGGCTACCATCGACGTCGGCATCGGTCATGATGATGATTTTGTGGTAGCGCAAGCTCGATGTGTCGAGTGCATCGGGATCGTCTTTTGTGCCAACGTGCACGCCTAGAGCGGTATATATGTCGCGGATGGCATCGCTCTCGTAAACGCGGTGACGCATCACCTTCTCAACGTTCAGAATCTTACCACGCAATGGCAGAATGGCCTGGAACTTACGGTCGCGGCCCTGTTTTGCCGAACCGCCTGCAGAGTCACCCTCGACCAAGAAGAGCTCGCTTTCGGCTGGGTCTTTGCTTGAGCAGTCGGCCAATTTGCCCGGCAGTCCGCCACCTGCAAGCGGCGATTTGCGCTGAACAGTCTCACGAGCCTTGCGTGCTGCCACACGTGCTGTTGCGGCAAGAATAACCTTGCCAACGATGCGCTGTGCCTCAGTCGGGTGCTCCTCGAGATAGTAAGCAAGGGCCTCGCCCACTGCCTGCTGAACGGCGCCTGCAACCTCGCTGTTGCCAAGTTTTGTTTTTGTCTGACCTTCGAACTGCGGCTCAGCAACCTTGATTGAGATGACAGCAGTCAAGCCCTCGCGGAAGTCCTCGCCCGAAATCTCGATATGGTTTTTCTCGAGTTTCTCAAGGTCGCGCTTGCAGTTGTCATCAGCATACTTTTTCAGTGTGCGGGTGAGCGCCATACGGAAGCCCTGAAGGTGCGTTCCGCCCTCTATTGTGTTGATATTGTTGACGTAAGAGTGGATGTTCTCCGAATAGCCGTCGTTGTACATTACGGCAATCTCGATTGGTGTGCCCTGCTTTTCGGTGTTGATGTAGATTACATCGTCGAAAAGGTGTGTACGGTTGCCATCGACGTAGCGCACAAACTCACGCAGACCGTCTTTCGAGTAGAAAGTCTCGGTGCGGGTCTTGCCTTCTTCGTCGGGACGCAAGTCGGTGAGCGTGATGGTGATGCCTGCGTTTAGGAACGCCAACTCACGCATACGGTTTGCCAAAATCTCGTATTTATAGATTGTGGTTGTGAAGATGGTGTCGTCAGGCCAGAACTGCTGACGGGTACCGGTTTTGTCGGTTGTGCCAACTTCCTTAACATCGTAGAGCGGCTTGCCCTTCTCGTACTCCTGCTGGTAGATTTTACCATTGCGGTAAACCTGCGATGTCATGTGTTTCGACAGTGCGTTGACGCAGGAAACACCCACACCGTGCAGACCGCCCGAAACCTTGTACGAACCCTTGTCGAACTTACCACCGGCGTGAAGCACGGTCATAACAACCTCGAGGGCCGATTTGTGCTCTTTCGGGTGCATGTCAACCGGAATACCACGGCCGTTGTCGACCACGGTTATTGAGTTGTCCTCGCCTATTGTCACCTCAATGTGGGTGCAATAACCGGCAAGAGCCTCGTCGATTGAGTTGTCAACTGTTTCGTAAACAAGATGATGCAAACCTTTCTCGCTGATGTCGCCAATGTACATTGCGGGGCGTTTGCGCACGGCTTCCAATCCTTCAAGCACTTGAATACTATTGGCACCGTAGTTGTTCTGTGGCATTGAATCTGCTACTTCGCTCATATCTTAAATTTTTATGTTTCAATAATTTAGTCGGCGGAATACACTCCTCGCCAAAACAAACAAATGTAGCAAAACAGCGGGCCTCTTAAAGCCGCACCGCTGTTTAATTTCGGCTATTTGTTAACACGAAATTGACAATGGCGAAGAATGGACTTAAAGCTATGAGCTATGAGCTATGAGCTATGAGCTTTGAGCTTTGAGCGGTTTGTCCACGGTTTGGACTACAGACAACAGACCACAGTCTAAAGACAACTGACCACAGTCTAAAGACAACAGAAGATGATGATTAACAACAAGCTAGGTGCAAGCATCATTACTCTTTACTCTTTACACCTTACTCAAACCTTTTGCCTAGTGCCTAATGCCTGGTGCCTAGAATTAATTCTCCCTATTCTTCAGCAATTTTGCCATTTGAGCAAGCCGTTCCGCCGATGATGAGAATATTCCCACTTCGGCAAGTTTGCGACGTTGCTGCTCGTCAACGGCTGTTTCCGGCTGGATTGTTGTGTCGGGTTTCTTTTTAAACAGTCGCAGTTTCATATTTGTTTGTTAAATTAATCGGTTAAGTCTTAACAAGTTGAATCAATTCTGAATTCTAAAATCTGAATTCTAAATTCTCTAAAAAGTGTAAGTAAGTCCCAGCATAAAGTTGAAACGCTGGTTGGCGTACTGGTTCCATTCGTAGTAGCGCTGCCCTGCAATATTATTCAGGTCGAGGAACGACGAGAAACGCTTTGTAATGCGATATTCAAGCCCAAGATTGGCATCGATAACACCATTCAGCTCTTTGGCTTCAGGCATGTTCTCATTCGTCTGAGCGTTGATATGGTCGATACGGGCGTTGCGTTTGCTGATAGCGTAAACGTTAAGCCTTGCAATAATCTTGTTTTCAAGATTATAACTCATGTCAAGGCTGGCTGTGTAGGTCGGCAGGTGCCATGCCTCAATCTCGTGCGAC
>JAGCFC010000103.1 GCA_017650325.1 Salinivirgaceae bacterium
TCTAAACTTCTCAACAGCGAAGCGACTCAACTTTAAATCTATTAAATAATTAACAATGAAACAACTACCAATTATTATGATATTCGCCGCAATGCCGATAATCGGTTTTGGGCAAACCACAATCAGTGGCAACGTACTGAACGAGCGCGGCGAAACGATTGAATATGTCAGCATTGGTTTCAATCGCGACAGCGTTGGCACCATATCGGACGGCAACGGACATTTCTCGCTGAAAATACCCGAAGGACGCACTAACGAACTTGTTTTCAGCCACGTATCGTACTTGCCGACAGAAATTCCGTTCGAAACATATTCTGCAGGCAACGAACTGACTATCGTTTTGAAAGACAAAATGATAGTGCTGCCCGAAGTTTCGGTTGGCAAGTCGAGCAAGCCCAAAACCATTGAAGGCCGCGGAATGCCGATGCCAGGCAGTTGCGTGCTCACGGGGCGCGGCACCCCCGACGGTCCCGAGGGCGGTCCAATGTTTAAGGTTGATAAAGATTACATTATCAGTAACATAACATTGAAAATACAAAAGTGCACCTACAAGGAATGCAAATTGAGTTTCAATCTCTACGAGCGGCAGGACAGCCAACTTGTCAACGTTCTTCAGAAACCGATTTATCAGACGGTGCAGCAATCGAAAAAGGACTTTACGCTCGATGTTGAGCCGACCGACATTCTGTTGTTGAAACACGGCACAGAGTACTATTTAAGTGTGTCAATGGTGGATAGCGACGGTGAAGGTACGCTTATGATTGGCGCAAGCGCGAAAAGCGGCTATTTCCGTAAAGGGTTGATTAACGGCGAGATAAAGAAAGTGCCCGTCTGCCCTGCGATTGCGGTGAAAGGGAATGAATTGTAATTTAAGGCATTAGGCAAAAGGCATTAGAATTTAAGAGCAAGCGGTTTCTCAACAGCGAAGCGCTAAACCTTCTAAACTTTAAACTTGTTAAACAGCGCAGCGTTCCAACTTTAAACAAAACTTGTAACATCAAAACAAAACACAAGTCATTAATGAAAATTTTGTTTTTAATAAGCAGTTTGACAAATATCTATCTATAAGTTAAATTATTATGGCACGTTCATATTATCTTGACAATCTAAAAGTTATGCTTACCGTATTGGTGATAGCCCACCACGCGATGATTCCGTTTGCCGATGGCGAAGGTTGGGCTTATCATCCTTCTATCGCCGAAGAGACTATGCCTTATATGTGGCATTTCCTTAGCACTAATGCGGCGTTTTTTATGGGGTTGTTCTTTATGATTTCGGGTTATTTTGTTCCGAAAAGTTTTGACCGACAGGGCTTTGCCGCATTTGTTTGGAAAAAAGCATTGCGCTTGCTGGTGCCGATGGCATTGATTACGGCGGTGCTGAGTTTGGCCACGGGCACGCCTGAGGCTGGGCACACTTGGTTCCTGAGCAGTTTGTTCGCGTTTTGCCTAGTGTATGCGCTGATACGCCTTGTTTGTAAAAAATGCAACGGCGAGCAACCCCTACGACTCACATTGCTTTTGCTTGTGGCGTTTGCAGCAGTAATGGGCGTGGGTGGTTATTTTATTCGGCAGTTTTATCCGCAAGACGAATGGATTCATTTGTGGGTTTATAAGTTCGAACCTGCTCATTATCTTCAATATATAATGATGTTCGCTCTTGGCGTTCTGGCTGGTCACGGCAACTGGTTCGACAAGATGTCTGACTTTGTTGGACGTACTGCGCTCATAATTGGCACATTGCTTTGTGTCGGCAACTATTTGCGTGCAGGTGGTGCGTGGGATGGTTTCGTTTGGCATTGGTTCGGTATTTACGAGTCGTTTTTGTGCGTGTTTTTCTGTGTCGGATTGGTTTGGCTCTTTAAGAAAATTGCAAATTGGGATGGCAGGTTCTGGCAATGGTCTGCAAGTCAGGCTTTTGGCGCATACGTAATTCATTTGTTTGTTTTGCTGACAGTACAAAACTTATTGGACAAACTTTGGATAGGTGTGGTTGGTAAATTCTTGTTGGTTACGGCATTAGCAGTTTTCTTCTCGTTTGTCATCACTTGGCTCTTGCGATTGATTCCTGGTGTTAAGAAGGTTTTGTAAACCAATATCTTCCATACTTTAAACTAAACTTCTAAACTTTTATAAATATCTAATTATGAACTTCTTTGAAAATGCCCACGAGGGCAAAAACCAATGGCTGCGGTATGTGGCAGTGATGGCAATCGCATACATTGCGGCACAAATTCCGTCAATCATTTATATAGTGGGATTGGTTGTGAAAAAAATGAGTGAAGGCAATTTCAGCCCCGAACAATTGTCGAGCCTTATTAATCTGAATTCCCAAACGGGATTCGTGGTTCTGATGCTCACATTCGTGTTCTGGTTCAGCCTTACGTGGCTGTTGTTCAAGCCGTTCCACAAGCGCGAACCGATGACTATGATTTCAGGCGACCGTCGGTTCCGCGCCGACCGTTTCTTTGGTGCGGCAGGCGTCTATTTCATTTTCCTTCTAATCTTTTGGGCGTTGTTGGTCATTGTCCGCCCCGATGCCTTTACCTTCCATTTCAATGCGCCGAAATTCTTTGTCGGCCTTTTGCTGGCAGTGATTTTTGTGCCTTTCCAAACGGGCTGTGAGGAACTGATAATGCGCGGCTACCTGATGCAAGGCTTCGGACTCTGCACCAAAAGCAAGATTTGGGCACTGGTGATTGTGACGATTATGTTCGCTCTGTTGCACAGCAACAACAACGAGGTTTCCGATTTCGGATTCCTGCGCGCAATGGTTGTCTATCTGACAGGCAGTGCGGTATTTGGATTTTTTCCGGTTTTAAACGACGGTATCGAATTCTCGTGGGGCATACACTTCGCTCACAATTTCACAGTGTTCACATTGTTTGCCGTTGAGGGCAACGAGTATGGTTCGTCGCCACTCTTTACAATCACAAAAGATTTCGCGTCGGAAACGCTGTTATTGGTTTCTGCCGCCGAAATTCTGATAGCAGTGGCTCTCTACTTTATTTTCCGCAAGAAATTCGGCTGGAATATCCGCGAGGCGTTCGACAGCAGCCGATTGAAGGCGGTTTGTGAGGGGAAATTAACTACAGAAAGTGATTTTGCTTGAAAAAGATATTAACCTGTGATATTTACACGTTAAATCACTTTAAACCTGTTCAACCCGTTCAACTCAAAACAAAACCACTATCTTGCAGAACTCTTTTGCGATATGGAACCGAACGACAAAATAGTCATTTATCAGACCGACGACGGGCAAATGCGGATTGACGTCCGTATGGAAAATGAGACGGTGTGGCTGTCGCAGCAGCAGATGGCGGCACTCTTCGATAAGGACCAGTCTGTAATAGCACGCCATATTTTGAACGTGTTTAAAGAAGGCGAACTAGATGAAAAAAGTAATATGCATATTTTGCATAATACTCTTTCAAAGTATAGACCAACAAAGATTTACTCTCTCGACGTCATAATTTCCGTCGGCTATCGGGTTAAGAGCCAGCGCGGCACACAGTTCCGTATTTGGGCTAACAGGGTTTTAAAAGATTATCTGATAAAAGGTTATGTCGTCAACAACCGACTCTCGCAGCAGAAGTTCGACGATTTGCGGAAACTTGTTGGTGTTTTGGGCAGGACGGTTAAAGCGCAGGAAAAACTTACCAATGACGAAGCCACAGCGCTGATTGACGTTGTTATGAACTACAATTACGCGCTCGACACTTTGGATAATTACGATTATGAGCGGCTAAAAATCAACGCCACAACTAAAACCGAAAAATTCCGCGCCACATACGAGAACGCAATGGCGGCCATTGGCTCGCTCAAAGCGAAATTTGGCGGCAGCCAACTTTTCGGGCACGAGAAAGACCAGTCATTCAAAAGTTCAATCGGGCAGATTTACCAAACGTTCGACGGCGTGGAACTCTATCCGTCGGTTGAGGAAAAAGCCGCA
>JAGCFC010000104.1 GCA_017650325.1 Salinivirgaceae bacterium
CAAGTGTCTGACGTTGAGTGAAAAACACCTCGTTGCACATACTCCACGCAAAAATCGACGGTTGGTTGTAGTTGATATTTATCATATCGGTGAGTTGGCTCATTACGCTCGATTCGAACGCCGCAGTATCCTCACTATTAACAGGATAGGCACTTGCGTACCAATATCCGTCCTGTTGGTTGCCGCCCGTTCCCCAGAACGGTGCTTCCGACCAGAACAGAATTCCCTGTCGCGAGCATTCGTCGGCAAAAGCGGGCGAGTGCGGATAGTGCGACCCGCGAATCATATTGAAGCCAGCCTCTTTAATCATTCTCACATCGCGACGGACGGCCTCTTCAGTAATGGCGTCGCCCCAGCCAGCGTGGTCTTGGTGCACGTTAGCACCCTGTAAATAAAGGTGTTGGCCGTTCAGGAAAAAGCCTTTGTCGGCGGTCCACTCAATCCAGCGGAATCCCAAAACTGACGATTGCGAGTCAATCACCTCGCCGTCATCAACAATCTGACATTCAGCCGTATAAAGCGTTGGCGTGTCAACCGACCAAAGCATTGGGTTGACAATTTCCGCTGTCGCGATATTGGCGGTTAAGCGCTCGCCAGCGTTCATTTTCAGTTCTTTATCGCTTTGCGCGACGATTGCGCCCTTGCTGTCCTTGACAATCAGTTTCAAAGTGGCCGTTTTATCGGCATTTGCCTGATTTTCAATAGTTACATCAGCATTGACCGCTGCCTGTTTGCCGTCCGATTCCTTCAGACCAGGCGTTGTCAGTTGCAGGCCGTACCACGCAATGTGTGTGGGGTTTTTCTTCATCAGCCTGACAGTGCGGTAAATGCCGCCGTTGAATTGGTGCTCGCCAGCGCGCGGTGCCACATCGGCCTTCCATAAGTTATTGACTCTTATCGCAATAACATTGTCGCCACGTTTTGCGTTTTCGCTGATATCAACCGAAAAACCAGTGTAACCGCCCACGTGTGAGCCTGTTAACTTGCCGTTGACATATACTTCGGCATCCTGAAAAACGCCGTCGAACTCAAGAAAAATATTGTTTTTCAAGTCGTTGGCGTCAAGATTGATATGCTTGCGATACCATCCGTAGCCCACATAAAAATCGCGCGCCATAAAATATGGCATTCCGAACGAGTGCGGCAGCCCGATTTTCTGCCAGTCAGAATCGTTAAAGTTCGGTTTTTCAGCACCTTGAATATCGCCGAACGTAAAAGTCCAGCCGTTGTTCAGTGTTCCTGCGGGTGTGGCAGGCTCGTTTGTGCACGACACAAACATCAGTGCCACAAATAGTTGTAGTAGAATTGCCCGTTTCATTGTTTAGAGTTGTTTAGTAGTTATTTAAGTATTTCCCAATTTTCTTTCCGCAGAATTGCATCGCAATGCGGCATAAAGGTATAAAAGTATTTTGTACTTTTAAAAATATGGCGAAAAAATTGGTGGGGTTCTTTTGTTAAAAACAATGTATTCGGCAACGGTTTGCCGCGAAAAGTGCTGAAATGAGAAATTATTTTCGCGTTTGAGCACTTTATAAGCACGAAAACTGCTGAAACGAGATTTTTAAACGGCGTTTCAGCGGATTATAAGGCGGCGGTTGTGATTATGAATTGATTAGAAACACGTAAGGCTGCCATTGCTGACAGCCATACATCGCATATTATCAATCATTTATTTTTATCCGTCATTTCCTTGTACAGCCCGAACAGCCGCTCAACAATTTCCGATTCCTGCAAATCTTTCGGCCACCCATAGGCGGCAAGCACGGCTTCGTCGTTGGCACGGTGGGCGCGACGCAATTCAACGGGCATTAGCGTGGCGTCGTAAAGGTCGGCGAGACTGCTATCGGGGTACAGGGCGCGGGCATCCAATATCTTTTGCGCGGTTTGCTCGATTTTCGATTGGTCGGTTTCGGTTACCGAAGGCCACACAAAATTGTTGTAAACTATTGTGTTACTGTAACTATAATCAGATTTTAACCTTCCACAAACCGCACGCATCCACGCCATTTGAACGTTGCTTGTCAGCACACCGAAATGGTAAAGATTTGCATTAGGCATTTGGAAAAGTTTGTCACCCGCAATTATTTCCGCTTTTAAATATTCAATTGGAATATATTGCCTTTGCTCTGAAGAAACTTTAGGAATTGCTATATAATCACTATCGCAAGGGCGCATTTCGCCAAATATTGTAGGTGTGTCAGCAATTTGTTTTGTTGCAGATTTGGTGCTTTGTAACCGAAAATCACGCACATTTTCAATTCGTTTCAAAAGAATTGGACATTTGCGTAATTCAGAAGGATTGGCACCAATAAGCCAAAAACACCAACGCGGCTTGCGGTCGATAAAATCCTTGCCCATCATAAACGGTCGAAGGTATTTTTCGCCTTGCGGTTCTTGTTTTAGATATTCTTCTTTTTCTTCAATTGTAAGAAGCAAATTGCCATCATCAATTGGTGAACTACCGCGAATCATAGCAGGCACATCACATAAGGGTTTTGTCCTTTTTTCAATAAAAACATTCGGTGCATCCAATAGATAACCATTTATGTTTTTGGCATTTACAACGGTTCCATCGGCATTGAAAATGCGGCGTGTAGGGACGTGGCGTGCCGCGTCCGCATTGTTTGCGACAATGGCATTTTCGGACGCCGCACGCGACGTCCCTACGTTTGCGCACGAGAATCCCACAATCACACAATGCACGTGCGCCTTTTGGTTCGATTCGGAATCCCAACGGAATGTGCGCCACGCAAAATCTATCTGCAATTTGTATTTTTCAAACAACGGTTTCCACAATGCCGTCACCTGCTCGCCTTGCGTTATGCTGTTTGTTGAAACAAGGGCGCAACGTGTATTTGTGCCGTTTATCAATTCCGCAGCCTTTTTATACCACGCGCCTACATAATCAATATTACTACCAAAATCGGGCATAATCAATTGTAAATCATCTTTTTGCTCTTTTGTTTGGTACGAATACCCCACAAACGGCGGATTACCAATGATATAATCGTAGTGGTGCGCATCGCCGTCGGTTTCGGTGGTAAAGCCGCTGAACAGGCCGCCAATGGGCGCGGCGGCGGTGTCAATGGGTTTCAGTGTGGTCCAATCCATACGCAGGGCGTTGCCTTCAACAATAAATGCGTTGGTTGTTAATGGCAGAAAATCAATATTTTGGCTCAAAATGGTTTCGGTTTCGCGAATCATTTGGCTTTCGGCAATCCACA
>JAGCFC010000105.1 GCA_017650325.1 Salinivirgaceae bacterium
ATCGCCGTTGATTTTGCCGTACCACAGCACATCGTCGGCAACAATGAAGCCGCCCGTGCGTACCTCACCGATTATCAGGTTGTAGTATTCGGGATATTCGCGTTTGTCGGCATCGATAAAAACCAAATCGAAATTGCCGCCCAGAGTGGGGACAATCTGCCGCGCATCGCCCAAATGATAGACAATGCGGTTGGCGTAGGGGCTGCGGTTGAGAAACGAGCGTGTGAAATCCTCCAGCTCATCGTTCACATCAATGGTGTGCAGCACCGAGCCTTCGGGCATTCCGGCGGCCATACACAGAGCCGAATATCCCGTAAAGGTGCCCAACTCAAGCACGCGCTGCGGCCGAATCATTCGGCAGAGCATTTCCAGAACCTTGCCCTGAAGGTGCCCCGCCACCATTTGCGGACGCAGGATTTTCACGTACGTCTGCCGCTCAAGTTCGTTGAGCAGCGGGCTCGCGGCTGTGGTGTGCTCCTCAATGTATTGGTCAACGCTATGGTCGAATCGCTGCGGCATTGTCAAAGGTGAGAGTTAAGGGGTAAATGTTTAGATTGTTGTTTTATCGGTGAATTGGGTTGTAGAGACGCGGCACGCCACGTCTCTACGCCATAATCTAATTCCTAAAATCTGTGTATTCTGTGTCGTCTGTGCGATTATGTTGTGCTACCTGAACAATTTCACAATATCGTTGCCATTGGCGTAGATGAGCAGTGTGAGCAGCAGAATCAGGCCAATGTATTGTGCAATCTCCATAGCGCGGTCGCTCGGTTTGCGGCGGGTAATCATCTCGTAAAGGATGAACATTGCGTGGCCGCCGTCGAGAGCCGGAATGGGCAGAATATTAAGCACAGCCAGCATTATGCTCAAGAAACTTGTCATACTCCAGAACGAGTACCAGTCCCACGTGCCGGGAAAAATCTTGCCAATGGCGATGAATCCGCCAAGCGACTCGTAGGCTTTGGTTTCGGGCTTCACAATCAGTTTGAACTGTTTCAGATAGTCGCGTGCCACCACAAATGCCTTTTTGGCACCGGCCGGAATGGCGGCAAAGAAACTGTATTCCTTCTTGCGTAACTCGAAGATGCCGTCGGTGCTTGCGCTTACGCCAATCAGTCCGGTTGAGTCGATGCTGACGGCAAACGATTGGGGTTGCCCGTCGCGTATAACATTGATATTCACCGTCGAATTCTTGTAGTTGGCAATGGTGGCGCGGAACTCGTCGAAATATTCTGTCCGGATGGTGTCGATGCCCACAATTTGATCGCCCACCTGAATTCCGGCGGCTTCGGCGGCCGAGCCCTTCATAAATCCGCCCGCCACAAACGGGAACCGCGGCGAGATGAACGTGCCGCCCTTGAGCAAGTGCGGAATAATGCTGTCAGAAATCTGAATATCAAGAACTTGTCCGTTACGCTCCACCTGAATGGTCTTCGACTCGTTCAGCAGAATGTAAGCCGTGATGGCTGTGGCCTTCTCAACCCGCTCGCCGTCCACGCTGATAACCTTGTCTCCGTTCTGCAGGCCCGAGCGCAGCGCCACCGAGTCGCACACAATGCCGTACTTCATATTCTCGGTGGGCAGATACTCCTCGCCCCACGTGAACAGTATTCCGGCATAGATGCCCATTGCCATTATCAGGTTGAACATCACTCCCGCCACAATAATCAGCAGCCGCTGCCACGGCCGTTTCGAACGGAACTCGTCGGGTTTGGGCGGCAGAGCCATTTGCTCCTTGTCCATACTCTCGTCAATCATTCCGGCAATCTTCACGTAGCCGCCCAACGGTAGCCAGCCAATGCCGTACTCCGTGTCGCTGTTTTTTGGTTTGAACTTGAAGAGCGAGAACCACGGGTCGAAGAAAAGGTAGAACTTCTCGACACGCGTTTTGAACGCTTTCGCGAAAATAAAATGCCCGAACTCGTGGAATATCACCAGTATCGACAGGCTCAAAAGCAGTTGTGCAATTCGAATTAATGTTTCCATTTATTATTTATTGATTATTTGATTTACTGATTTTTTTACGATTCTTTTTCAAGGTGGCTAATGCGGTTTTGAAAAGATAGGTATTCATAGTATTAGTTATTTAAGTTGTTTATCTAATTTCATTCTTGTTTTTGTCAGGAATCACCCAATAGCCATATCTGTTGCTTCCTTCACGTTTTATCAAATTGTTGTCAAGCAGCACTTTCAAATCACGTTGTATGGTTTTCCTGTCAACATTGAGTTGTTCTGAAAGCATTGTCGTGTTTAATGCGACATTCTTATCTATCAAATTCAGAATATTGCTTTGTCTATCAGTCAGTTCTATTGTGACATTTAATGCGACATTTTCTGTCGCATTAAAGTTTTTAATGGTTATTCGAGTGAAATTTGGCATAAAGGTGAAGCAACTGCGGTCATAAACCTGCATCTTCAGCATATCACCATCGATATCCTTTACACCCACAACTTTCCCGTCCTTGTCAAAGCCAACGTAAATGATTCCGCCCTCGCGATTGTTGAGAAAGGCGATAACTTCCTTCTCAATATCGAGTTCGTCGGTCAACTCACGTTTCAGTTCGATACGGTTGGTTTCGGTCATTGTTTAAGTTTTCAGTTTACGTTTCAAATCAAACCTCTCGCAAACTCCCTCGACTCGCGGTCGGTTGCCACATAGTCGTCGTAGGTTGGTTGGCTGATGAACGGCATTTGCTGCATTGTTTTCTCGATAGTTTCGGCAATGTCGAGGAATCCGATGCGGCCTTTCAGGAAGGCATCAACGGCCACCTCGTTGGC
>JAGCFC010000106.1 GCA_017650325.1 Salinivirgaceae bacterium
ACGGTGCGTTCCGTAATTGCAGCGGCCTGACATCAGTCACCATTGGCCATTCGGTTACAAGCATCGATGACGATGCGTTCCGTGGTTGCCCAATCGAAACACTCACATACAACACCAATGCCATTGGCAGAGTGTTTAGCGGAATGTCCACTTTAAAAACCATCAATATTGGCGATAAGGTTACAAGCATTGGCGACGAGGCGTTCTATTATTGCAGCGGCCTGACATCAGTCACCATTCCCAATTCGGTTACAAGCATCGGTTACGGTGCGTTCCGTAATTGCAGCGGCCTGACATCAGTCACCATTGGCCATTCGGTTACAAGCATCGATGACGATGCGTTCCGTGGTTGCCCAATCGAAACTCTTACCTTCAACACCAATGCCATTGGCAGTGTGTTTAGTAGAATGTCCACTTTAAAAAACATCAATATTGGCGATAAGGTTACAGAAATAGCGGATGATGCGTTCTATGGTTGCAGCGGCCTGACATCAGTCACCATAGGCAATTCGGTTACAAGCATCGGTTACGCTGCGTTCGGTGATTGCAGCAGCCTGACATCAGTCACCATCCCCAATTCGGTTACAGGCATTGGCGGCAGTGCGTTCAGTGGTTGCAGCGGCCTGACATCAATAACAATTCCCGAATCTGTCACAAGCATCGGTGAAAATGCATTTGTAGGATGCGACAACCTTGCTTCGATCACAATTCTTACCGATACCGATGTGTCGGGTGTAGGATTGAAATTCACAAAAGACGATTTCATATATCGCGTGTTGAGTAAAAATCAGGTATCGGTTTTGCCTAACTCATATTCGGGCGATATCACAATCATGGAATCGGTAACCGCAGGTAATACATTCACAATCACCGGCCTTGAGAGAGCGTTTGAAGGATGCGGCGAGTTGACTTCGGTTTCGTTGCCGCGCACCATAACAACCATCGGCAACAATACTTTCAGCGGATGTACGGCTCTGTCATCGGTGGTTATCCCTGATAAAGTTACAACCATCGGCAACAATGCTTTCAACAATTGTAGCAGTCTGGCCGCAATAGAGATACCGGCTTCGGTGGAATCTATCGGCAACAATGCATTCAGCGGATGTGCGGCTCTGTCATCGGTGGTTATTCCTGATGGTGTCGAGAACATTGGCAGCAGCGCGTTCAGCGGTTGCAGCGGATTGGGATCAATCACGTTCGGCAGCTCGGTGGCGGGGATTGGCAGTGCGGTGTTGGCCGGTTGCAGCGGTTTGCAAAGCATTGAGTGCAAAAGCGAAATGCCGCCGATTGTTTGGGGCGATTTGCTCACTGGCAACAATTTGCAAGATGCTGTTATCTACGAAAGTGTGGATTTCAAATTCCCTGAGGGGGCGCGTATGTACCGCAGGGTGCTGCCTTGGAGCAATTTCGATGCAACGGTTATGGCGGCAATCACCGTGGTTTCGGCCAACCCGGCAATGGGCATAGTGATTGGCAACGGCAGTTATATGATTGGCACAAGAATAGAGATTGTGGCTATCGAGAAGACGGGGCACCACTTTGTACGCTGGAACGATGGCGTCACCGACAATCCGCGGTCGATAAGCATCATCGGCAACGCCACCTATACGGCAGAGTTTGAGGAGCATACTTTTGTGGTGGATGCCGCCGTGCCCGCCACCTGCACCGAGAATGGCAAGACCGAGGGCAGGCATTGCTCGGTTTGCAACACGGTGCTTGCCACTCAGGAGGTTGTCCTGGCTACCGGCCACAACTTCGTTGACGATGCCGCCGTGGAGCCAACATGCACAGAGCACGGCTTAACGGCGGGCAAACATTGCTCGTTGTGCAATGAGAAACTGGTGGAGCAGGAGGTGATTGCAGCCTTAGGACATACTGTGGTGGTTGATTTGGCTGTACCCGCCACTTGCACCGTAACCGGTCGCACCGATGGCCGCCACTGTTCGGTCTGCAACGCTGTTTTGATGGAGCAGAGAGATGTACCGGCTTTTGGCCACGAGTTCATCACATATACCTATAACAACGACGCCACCACCGAAGCCGATGGCACCGAGACGGCCACCTGTGAGCACGGCTGCGGCGCAACCGACACACGCACGGCTGCCGGCACCAAGATTGCCACAACACCCGAAGACAGTGGTGTTGCCATTGGCGATGAAGCAGCCAGCAACCGGAACATATACGCACACCACAACATTATTGTGGTTGAGAATGCCACCGATGAAATCCGCGTTTACGATTCTATGGGACGGTTGGTTTGTAGAGACGCAACGCTTTCCGCCCGCAACGAATTAAAGGTTAACACCGCAGGTGTTTTCATTGTGAAGGTTGGAAACATTGCCAAACGAGTGATGGTAAATTATTAATAACTAATTAAATATAATTTCATGAAACGCATTTTTGTTTTATGCTTTACTACAATGCTTGCAGGACAGGCGTGGGCGGAAGATAATTATGATTTTTCCGCTGTTTGCGAAAGCGAACAAACACTTTATTACAAAATAACAAGCGCCACAGAAGTTTCAGTAGTATATCCCAACTATTCAGAGAATGACTATTATAGCGGCTATACTAAACCATCCGGCATTTTGGATATACCGCAAACAGTCACAAATGACAATATAACATATTCGGTTACAAGCATTGGCGTATGTGCATTCATTGGTTGCAAAGGCTTGACTTCGGTAACCATTCCTAATTCGATTACAAGCATTGGAAACTCTGCGTTCTCTAGATGCAGCGGACTTATTTCAATAACCATTCCGAATTCTGTTACAAGCATCGGCAATGCTGCGTTCGGCTATTGCAGCGGACTTATTTCAATAACCATTCCGAATTCTGTTACAAGCATTGGCCTTGAAACGTTCGGAGGTTGCTATAGCCTAACAAATATAAATGTGGAAACCGGGAATACAAATTACTCTTCTGAAGATGGTGTTTTGTTCAATTATAATAAAACCACAATAATATGTTATCCTGCTGCCAAAGCAGGGATATCTTATATCATTCCCAATTCGGTTACAAGCATTTATGATCGGGCATTTGAAGGCTGCAGTTGCCTAACTTCAGTAAGCATTCCGAATACAGTTATATACATTGGCGGCGGTGCGTTCATTGATTGCAAAGGATTGACTTCGGCTACTATCCCAAATTCAGTTACAAGCATTGGTAACTATACGTTCCATGGCTGCAGCGGACTTATTTCAATAACCATTCCGAATTCTGTTACAAGCATTGGTAGCTATGCATTCCATCTTTGCTCCAGCCTTACTTCAGTATCCATTCCTAATTCGGTTACAAGCATTGGCATAAGAGCGTTTATGGAGTGTAGTAGCCTTACTTCGTTAACCATCCCTAATTCTGTTACAAGCATTGGTGAAAGAGCGTTTCATGGTTGCAGCAGCCTTACTTCAGTTGTTTTAGGGAATTCGGTTACAAGCATTGGCGACTATGCTTTCCATAGTTGCAGCAGCCTTACTTCGGTAAATATTCCTAATTCGGTTACAAGCATAGGACTCGGTGTGTTCGAAAAATGCTTTAATATGACTTCGGTAACCATTCCCAATTCGGTTACAAGCATTGGCAACGGTGCGTTATGGATGTGTTCCAGCTTGACTTCGATAACTATCCCTAATTCGGTTACAAGCATTGGCGATAATGCGTTCTATGGATGCAGCGGTCTGACTTCGGTTATCATAGGGAATTCTGTTAAAAAGATTGGCAACAATGCGTTCATTGGTTGCAACAATTTGACAGCTATAGCCTACGTAGGAACAAACAATCCCACTATAGGAACGAATTCTTTTAATGGTGTTAGCAACTCAGTTAAAGTATGTGTGCCCAAAAAATATAGTTCGACTTCTTTTGGTGGAAAAAAAGTATGCAATGGTCTTGTATACGATAATGCTACAGAGCCAACCTGCACTGAAACAGGACTAACAGATGGTTGGCATTGTTCAACATGTGGTAAAGAGTACAAAGAAGTGATCCCCGCTCTCGGCCACAACTACGGCGCACCAACCTACACTTGGAGCAATGACAACTCAACCTGCACCGCCACAAAGGTTTGCGCGAATGATAGCGAGCACGTTGTAACAGAAACTGTTAACGCAACTTCTGCAGTAACTGAGGAGGCTACTTGCGAGGAAGTTGGCACAAGAACCTTCACTGCTGAGTTTGCCGAGGAAGGTTTTGCTACCCAGCAGACAACCGAAGAAATTGTCGCCATCGGCCATAACTACAGCGCACCAACCTACATTTGGAGCGAGGGCAACTCAACCTGCACTGCCACAAAGGTTTGTGCTAATGATAACGAGCACGTTGTAACAGAAACTGTTAACGCAACCTCAGTTGTAGCCGAGGAGGCAACATGCGAGGAAGTTGGCACAAGAACCTTCACGGCTGAGTTTACCGAGGAAGGCTTTACTACCCAGCAGACAACCGAAGATATTCCCGCCCTTGGCCACGACTACGGCGATGCTTCATACGAATGGGCGGAGGATGGCAGCACCTGCTCGGCAACCGCCATTTGCCAGCGAGATGAAAGCCACGTTGCAACAGATAACGCAACCATAACAAGCGAAGTAACCACAGCTGCCACATGCGAGGGCGAGGGCACAACCACCTACACGGCAACATTCGAGAATGAGCTGTTTTCAACGCAGACAAAGGCGGTTGTGGATATTCTTGCCACTGGCCACACCGAGGCTATAGACGCCGCGGTGGCGCCAACCTGCTTAAAAACAGGTTTAAGTGAGGGCAAGCACTGTTCTGTGTGCGAGGCTGTTATAGTGGCGCAAGAGATTATTCCGGCATTGGGGCACGAGTTTAAAACCTACACATTCGACAACAACGCCACCACCGAAGCCGATGGCACCGAGACGGCCGCCTGTGAGCACGGCTGCGGCGCAACCGACACCCGCACGGCTGCCGGCACCAAGATTTCTACAACACCCGAGAAGGGCACGGCGGTAACGGAAACAGCCGCCGGCAATGTGAATATCTACGCCCACGGCCGTACCATTGTGGTTGAGAACGCGCAGGATGAAATCAGCGTTTATGATGCAATGGGACGGTTGATTTGTAGGGATGCAACGCCTTCCGTCCGCAACGAATTAATGGTTAACACCGCTGGTGTTTACATTGTGAAGGTTGGCAAGGTGGCAAAAAGGGTGGTGGTTAATGATTAATTGATTAATGGGTAATGATAAATGAACAATGATAAATGATTAATTGATTGAGAATGAATGTTGTAGAGACGCGCCATGGCGCGTCTCTACATCTCTCCTGCCTGATGGTTGTTGTTCTTCGTCTGTTGTCCCCAAAAACCCTTCACCATTCACCAACAAATTCTTACCTTCGCCGCAAACTTCTGAAACTATGTTCGCAGTGTTCAAAAAAGAGTTGGCTGTCTTTTTCAGCTCGGTAATGGGCTATCTGGCCATTCTCATTTTTCTGGTGGCGACGGGGCTTTTTGTTTGGATAATTCCGGGCGGCAACAACGTGCTCGACGGCGGCTACGCCACTCTCGACGGGCTTTTCGGGCTGGCGCCATGGCTGTTTCTGTTCCTGATTCCGGCCATCACCATGCGCAGCTTTGCCGAGGAGCGCAAAACCGGCACTCTCGACCTTCTGCAAACGCGTCCGCTCACCGAAACAGAGCTTGTTGCGGGCAAGAATCTGGCTTCGCTGGCCATTGCGCTCATCGCCATTGCGCCTACGCTGATATATTTTCTGTCGGTTTATCTGCTGGGCAACCCGGCAGGCAACATCGACACGGGCGGCACATGGGGCTCTTACATCGGGCTGGTGCTCCTGGCCATGGTTTATGTGAGCATTGGCTGCTTTTGCTCGTCATTGACTGACAGTCAGGTGGTTGCGTTTCTGCTGGCCATTGTCATCACATTTGTTTTCTATATGGGATTCGATGTTGCGGGCGATGCGCTCGGCAGCTTGGGACAGATTATCGGCAACCTGAGCATCGACGCTCACTACCGCTCAATCAGCCGCGGTGTGGTCGATACCCGCGATGTGGTTTATTTTGCCTGCACAACGGCGTTTTTCATGCTGCTCACGCAGTTCAAACTCAAGTTCGATAAAAAATAACGCGCAATGAGAAGACAACTGATTACCGAAACCGCCATTAAAGCCGCCATTCTGCTGCTCATTGGCATATTGTCATCCTTCTTCTACGCGCGGTTCGACCTCACGGCTGACAAGCGATATTCGCTCTCGAAGCCCACAAAACAGATGCTGTCGAAAATTGATGACGAGATTCTGTTCCGCGTTTATCTCGATGGCGACCTGCCAGCCGGATTTAAAAGGCTGCAGAACTCGGTTCGCGAGATGCTTGATGAATTCCGCGCCTATGGTGGCGAAAACATACAGTACGAGTTTATCGACCCAACCGAAAACCCGAACGAGCAGGCACGTGAGCGTATTTTCCGCGAACTTTACCAGAAGGGCCTCGACCCCACCAATCTGCAAGTGAAAGAGAAAGATGGAAGCTCGTCGCAGAAACTGATTTTCCCCGGCATTCTGGTGTCGTACGGCGGGCGCGATGTGGCTGTCAACATACTGAAAAACCACATGTCGGCCACAGCCGAAGCCAACCTGCAGACATCAATCCAGTCGCTCGAATACGACCTCACGTTCGCCATCAACCAGCTGCTGAACCCCGAATCTCCGATTATCGGCTTCGTACGCGGCCATGGCGAATTGCTGCCTGAACAAATGGACGATATGGCCTACACCTTAGGCAAATTCTACACTCTGCGACAAGTTGACGCCGATGCTGAACTTCTAAAAACCGATTCGACAGGACAACTTGTCTACCGCCTTATTGTAGTGGCGCAACCTATTCTGCCGTTCAACGAGACTGACAAATTCATGATTGACCAGTACGTGATGGCCGGCGGGCGCGTACTGTGGCTCATCGACAACACCACTGCCAGCATTGACAGTCTGTCGCACGGACGCGATGTGAAGGCTCTGCCGCTCGATCTGAAACTCGACGACCAACTCTTCAACTACGGCATACGCATCAACAACAATCTTATTCAAGACATGCAGTGCGCCGTAATTCCTGTCAACACCGCTCTGGTGGGACAGCAGCCGCAATTCACTCCTTCTCCCTGGGTTTTTTCTCCAATTGTCACCCCAACTAGTGGCCATCCGCTTACTAAAAACCTCGATATGATTCGAATCGATTTTGTAAGTTCAATAGACACCGTAGGGCGCAACTCCGATATCGAAAAAACCGTGCTTCTGGCGGCGTCCGACAACTGCCGAACGGTATCACTTCCAACACAAGTCGATTTGTCGATAATCGGCAACCGCATAGCAACGGAGGCTTTTGCCCATTCTGGCCTGATAATGGGCGTACTGCTCGAAGGCCAGTTTAACAGTGCCTTCGCAAACCGTCCGCTACAAGTTGATGGATTCAGCCGGCAGCAGTTCCGCAAGATCAGCCCTTACACGCGCATGATTGTAATTGCCGACGGCGACATTATACGTAACTACTTCCGCCAGAACAGCAATGGCCAGAGCGAACCTCTGCCTCTTGGTTACGACCGCTATACGCGCCAAACCTTCGGCAACAAAGAATTCCTTCTCAACGCCATCAACTACCTCTGCGGCTTCGATGAACTTATGGAAAGTCGCTCGAAAGAGTTCAAACTCCGTATGATGGACCGCTCAAAAATTATCGAACAACGCACACTTTGGCAGGTGATCAACATTGGAGTACCGGTTTTAATAATATTGGCTTTCGGATTGATATTTAATACTATAAGGAAACGCCGATATCAATGAAAATGAGAAACGCTAAATTACTGTTGCTGTTTGGCGTGTTGCTGCTGGCAACAATTGCTGTATTTTTAAGAAATGGTAAATCGACCATTGGCCGCAGCGAAGGCCGTTTTAATGTTGAAGACACGGCATCAGTTACTTCGGTGATTATCAGCAATATGCACGGAGAAAGCGTTGAGTTGGAACGCGTTCAGCACCAATGGCTCGTTGACGGACAGACTACCGCCCGCACCGACCTTATCCCTGTTCTGCTAAAGGTGTTACACGACATCGACAAATCGAAAGCCGTGGCAAAGAAGGCTGCTGACGGCATTGCATCGGCAATGAAAACCGATGGCTTTCACATTGTAGTGAAAAACCGACGGAAAGCGATAGTATCGTACAATCTGCTTTTTGGCGAGAACAATGTCTGCATCGCCATGATTGATGGCTCCAAACACCCTTTTGAGGTCGAAGTTCCGGGATATCCGCAAATAATAACCATCCTGAAACTATCCAGCGCTGCCGACTGGAAAAGTCGCGCCGTTTTTGCCGCCAACAGCGATAGAATAGAACAGATTGTGTTCAACAGCGAGTCACACCCCGATCGTTCGTTCATAATGAAGCGCAACGGCCGTCAAATGGAAGTTTATTCGTATCCTTTAGGCTTGAAAATCAGCAATATCGACAACGAAAAGGTGGATCGTTTCGTGGCGCAGTTCCAGCGCAAGGATTATTCTTCTCAGGTACAACAGCCTCAACTGAGCATCGACTCTATAACGGCCTCCCGCCCCATATTCACGCTATCAATCACCACCACCGACGGCCGCGAGCAATGGTGCCGCGCTTTTGAACGCAGGCTAACGGGCAACTCACCTGACCCTGACAACTTCTACATGCTGCTGAGCAACGGTGATTTTGTCCAAGCCCGGTACTACGATTTCGACCCGGTGATTAAAAGCCTGAAGTATTTCGAAAGCGGCGAAAAATAAAATCTTAGGCTGTCAGTGTCTTTTTTATTACGTTTGCTGTCAGAGAATCAAGCATGTGAGTATGCATCTGACATCACACAACGGAACAAATGTCATGGGGCGCGCTGTCGAGAGAGGCGCTACTCCATTCTCAATCCGTCTGCTCGACGATCATTGTCAGCATGCCATATCATGCCCCACACCCCCCATAACTCCGGCCAACAACAATTTCATGTTCCTGATAAAAGGCGAAGTTCTGATTGAGTCCGATTCAGTGCAGTACTTGGTAAGCGCCAACGAATGTTTAATCATTCCTGCCGGTAATGCTTATTCTATCAGATATTTCAGAGACTGCATTGGCTATATGGGAGGTTTCAGCACCGATTTTCTGTGCACAAGTCCATCAATGGCAGGAATTTACAAGGGGATAGCCTTTGTACAGGCTGGTGGAATACATATTACCCGTTTCGACCACAGCCGAAGCGGTTTTATAGAGGTGCTGCTTGAACGCATTATGGCCGAAACCCTCGCCGTGCCTCAGAGCGATGATGTTATTCGTGCCAACATTAACTCGTTTTTAGTTGAAATAGCCACAGAATCAGAAAAAGGGCATGCCCATCGCGATACCCTTCCGAACGCTCTCAGCAACCGGTTTATGAAGTTGGTTTTCGAAAATGGACAGAATAGTCTCTCAGTTGCAGAGTATGCTGAAAAATTGAATGTTAGCGCCAATCATTTGAACAAAACCATCAAGCAGAACACTGGCCGCCCCGTTACCTATTGGATAAACGAGTCGACAATGCTAACCGCCAAAACTATGCTCAAAAACACCGACTTGACAATGAGCGAGATTGCCACGCAGTTAGGTATGATGGACCCTTCCTACTTTGCCCGCCGCTTCCGCCAGCACGAACGTATGTCGCCAACTGAGTACCGGAAGGTTGTCAGAGGCAACTCTATCTGATTATTTTGCTGATAACACCTTTTTAGCAAAGAACCATTCCCGCTTTATGCGAAAATCAGTATAAGCATTTGCGCCAGTACAATACGCAGGAACATTGCCAGCGGATAAACCGTTGAGTAGGCCACCGACGGGCGGTCGTTTTCGGCAATCATGTTCGAGTAGTAGAGCGCAGGCGGGTTGGTGTTGGTGCCCGAAATCATACCAACAATGGTGAAATAGTTCAGTTTGAAGCACTTGCGTGCGATTGTGGAGATTATGAGCATCGGCACCATTGTGATTATCAAGCCGTAGCCCACCCAGAGCAGACCGTCGCCGTTGATGAGCGTGTTGAAGAACTGCTCGCCGGCCTCGAGGCCCACGCAGGCAAGGAACAGCGATATGCCTATCTCACGAATCATCAGGTTGGCACTCTGCGTTGTGTAGCATGACAGTCCGATTTTATGTCCGAAGGCACCCATCAGCAGCGAGACGATAAGCGGGCCGCCAGCCAAACCAAGTTTTGCAGGCTGCGGCATTCCAGGGAAGGCGATTGGAATATAACCTACAATAATGCCCAGGAAAATACCTATGAAAAGTGGCGAAAGATGCGGCTCATTGAGGTGCTTAACCGAGTTTCCGAGGAACTTCTCGACAAGTCCGAGGCTCTCGTCGCCGCCCACAACCTTCACTTTATCGCCCATGTGCAGCACTAGCTCAGGAGTGACCATAAGCTCAACGCCCGAACGGAAAACGCGCGTCACGCTCACGTTGAACGCCTTGCGCAGTTGAAGGTTCTGAAGGCTCTTGCCGTCGAGGCGCTTGTTGGTTACTAGAATCTTACGCGATTTCAACTCACCCGTCTGCTCGTTCAACTCTTCGGTAGTCAGTTTTTCGCCAAACATGGCGTCGAGCTCTGCCTCACGCTGCTTTGGTGCTATGATGCGAACAAGGTCGCCCTGATTGAGCACGGTGTCGCCGTTTGGCACAAAAACATTACCGCCCTGACTGATGCGGGCAAAAACCACTTCCTTGTTGAACATGCGCGAAATCTCTTTTATCTGCTTGCCAATCACATCTTTGCTTGTGATGCGATAGCTGCAGCGCGATGGCTCTTCGGTGTTGCCGCCTGTGGCTGCGGCACGCTCTTTATCATAGTCGATTCTGAAGGCGTGTTTTATAATCACCATTCCAAGAATGATGCCCACAACGCCCATCGGATATGCCACTGCATAACCAAGTGATATTGATGGTGTTCCAGCGCCTGATGTCGACAATTGGTTTAAGGCCTGCTGTGCTGCGCCAAGGCCTGGAGTGTTGGTTACGGCACCCTGCATAACGCCAACCAGCATCGGAAAATCGATTCCGCCTAACAGGTAGAAAATCAGCAGCGTTACCGCGATGTTGAGAGCGACACTGCCCGCCGCCAGTCCGTTGAGCATCAGTCCCGACTGCTTGAACGACGAGAAAAAGTTTGGTCCCACCTGCAAACCAATGCTGAACACAAACAGAATCAGACCAAAGTCCTTCATAAAGTGCAGGATGGAAGCATTGACCGTGAACCCGAAGTGCGACACCAGAATGCCCACAAACAGCACAAACGTTGATCCGAGCGAAATGCCTTTCAGTTTGAGTTTGCCCAGCATCGAGCCAATCGCAATCACAAAAGCAAAAATCATTACCGTCCGGCCAACCGAGTCATTAAACAGCAGCGAAGTAAACCAATTCATCTTTTTTAAACTTTAAACAATTGATAGTCAAACAATATTATCACTCTCATTTTCGGCCGCAAAAGTATAGCATACTTTTTATTTTCATACATTTGTAAAATTAATTTATTCGATAGAAACAATAGTTAAAACCGATTGATACGATGGAACTGCGACAATTGAAATATTTTATCAAAACTGCTGAAACGCTGAACTTTACGCAGGCTGCCAGTCAGCTTTTCATCACGCAGAGCACACTCTCGCAGCAGATTCGCCAGCTTGAGACTGAGCTGCAGGTGCAACTTTTCGACCGCGTGGGCAAACGCACCTATCTGACTGAGGCTGGAATTGAATTCCTGCCTTACGCCAAACAGACCGTGGCCGACAGTGATGATGGCGTTCAGCGTCTGCGCGACCTTCAGAAAATTCAAACGGGAGAGTTGCGAATCGGCGTGGTGTATACCCTGAGCGACCTGCTCACCAGCACCATCATCTCGTTCTCGAAACGCTATCCTAACATCAAACTTATAGTTACCAGCAAGCCGGTGATTGAGCTGCTCGACCTGCTGAAAGAGCGCAAATTGGACTTGATTCTCTCGTACCGCCCCGATGAGGAGGACACACAGATTGAATACTTCCCGTTGTATGATTCGAACCTTTCGGTGATAGTCAATTACGGTCATCCACTTGTAGCACAACGTGAGGTGTCGCTCGAGCTGCTAAAGCAGTATCCGCTGGTGTTGCCGTCGGTGGGATCGCAGGCCCGCTCGATGATTGACAAGCTGCTGGCCAGCCGCCATGTGCAACTCGCGCCGCAAATTGAGATTTCGAGCATGACCATAATGATGAATCTTGTGGAGACGGGCCACTGGATTGCCGTGATGTCGGAGATGCTCATTCGCGGCCATGAGAAACTGCGCGCCATCCCTATTGCCGGTAAGAAGACTCAGATGCATCCGTCGGTGATTGTACTAAAGGGCATATATCAAAAACTGTCAGTGAAGGAGTTTATGAAGATACTGTTTGAGAAACAGACTGTCAACTGATAATCAAAGAAAAAAGAAAACGCCCCATAGGGAAATTCCTTGGGGCGTCTTCTTTAGTTTCGTCCGTCTATCAGGAGCTTGAGCCTCCATTAATGTCGGGACCACAAATCTTCATAAAAGCATTAATTGCTCCGACCTCCTGCATGCCAGAGTCGATAGCCTTTTCAACTGTGCCACCTCCACCGTGAGATCTCACAGCACCTGCTGAAGCGGGCACTTCAGTTTCTTCATAAAGATCCTCTTCGTAATCTTCCTTGCTGCACGAAGAAACGCATACTGCAAAGCCGAGTAAGACGGCCAATGCCAAAAATGATCTTTTCATGTAAAAAGTTTTAAAGGTTAGTGATTAAATAGCTGTCACAGTATCAAATATATATGTTTATTTCTTCTTTTACAAAAAAATCACAGTTTTTTTGACAGGCAAGTAATAAAAAACGAAAAAAGGCCACAATTAGTAGCCTTTTTCCGCATGAGAGCAATTATATATCTACTTATCCAATTTCTTCAATATCTCCTCTATCTGGCTTTGCAGCTTGCTGTTGGCGGCTTTCAACTCATCAATCTCTTTCTGCTGCCCGTCAATTATTGCCTGCTGCTCTTTCATGGCCTCAATCAAAAGTGGAGCAATGTTTTCGTATGTAACTGACTTGAAGCCGTCATTGCCAGTTACAACCAGCTCAGGCACAACGGCCTCAACCTCCTGAGCAATAACGCCAATGTGTTTCTTGTCATCGAATCCGAAAAGTTCTTTGCCATTGATGGCTTTCAACTCATCAGCATTCTTCCAGTAGTACGATACTCCTCTTAATTTCAGCACCTTATCCAATGCGCTGTCGAGTTGCTGAACATCTTTTTTCAAACGCATATCCGACGACTGGCTCGCACTTTTATAAGTTAAGTTGCCTGTCACAGTCATATCGCCGTTTCGTAAAACAACCAAGGCGTTCCTTTTGTGTTGGGCACCATTTTCGATACCCCATGCCTCCCAGCCGCTGCCAACCACAAACGCTCTGCTGTTAGGTGAATCAGAGTCAACGCTTCCATACGGAGCGTCTGTTTCATCATTATATGTGCCTACAACAACTTCGGAAGGTGCAGTTGCACTCGCATGGAACCCTATGGCAACGGAATAATATTTTGATGCTGATGAGCATCGTCCTATAGCCGTGGACCAGCCACCTGAAGCTTCACTCCACCACCCTAAGGCAACGGCATTTGCTCCTGATGCAGTACTACTGAATCCAAGTGATAAGGAGTTTTCTTTTTTTGAGGTACAACCAAAACCGATTGCTATTGAATTGTCCATGTTTGCAGTCGCACCGGGACCTATGGCGTATGAATATTTGCCAGATGCTACTGGGGGATTATGTAAATTTCCTCCCCAATCGGTACCAGCTATACCCATAGCGAAACTTCCAATATTGCTTGCCACAGCACCTTCACCAAAGGCATAGCTGCCTTCGCCAGAGGCTTCACTGTTCATGCCCAAAGCGTATGCGTTCATTGCGGTAGCCCTTGCATTATTGCCTAAAGCGTATGCGTTGTCACTATCGGCTCTGGCCTCACGGCCAATGGCTGTGGTGTAGTCGCCTTTGGCAACCGATTTATAGCCCAATGCTTGCGAATACTCACCAATAGACTTGTTCTGGTAGCCTGCGCTGAACGAGTTGGTACCCACGCTGTCGGGATGTTCAACCACCAGATTTCCAGCCATAAAGGCATTCTTCTCAGGATACCAGTAAATGCGGTTTTCACCATTGAGTGTTTGAGCGTTGGTGCTCAAATCGATATTGAAAAGATTGCTCGACGCACCGTCTTTCGCACCATTGCGGCCGCTAACAGCAAAGCCTCCGTTGCTGCTGGCTTTCGCGCCATCGGGACGTCCGGCTACGCCAAAATCGCCCTTTTCACCATTCCCGCCATTGATATAAAAGCGTGTGCTGTCGGTGTTTATGGTCATAAATTCGTTGTCGTAGCCTTTGGTGGTGCGCCCGGTTACAATCAAACCACTGCGTTTTTTGGCATCTGACTCATCGAAATGCATCAAGGTGCCATCGGTGGCGACCTTCAAATAGTTGGTCGGAGTGTCGCCCTTGGCGCTGCGGCCGGAAACAACAAACCCGCTGCGCTTTGCCTTGCTGTCACCTTCAAGTTCGTCATCAACAAAAACTTGAGTACCCGTGGGGTTTACTATAAAATAGTCACTCTCGCTGTCGCCTTTGGTGCTGCGACCGGTAACAATAAGTCCGCTGCGTTTTTTGCTATTGCCATCATTCTCATCAACGAAAACCTGTGTGCCGGTGGGGTTCACTATCAAATAGTCATTTTCACTATCGCCTTTGGTGCTGCGACCAGTAACAATAAGTCCGCTGCGTTTTTTGCTATTGCCATCATTCTCGTCAACGAAAACCTGTGTGCCGGTGGGGTTTACTACCAAATAGTCACTCTCGCTGTCGCCTTTGGTATTGCGACCGGTAACAATAAGTCCGCTACGTTTTTTGCTGTTGCTGTCATCCTCGTCAACATACACATGAACCTCGTTCGGATAGACAGCGAAAACAACGTTCCCGTCCTTATCCTTAACCTCGAAAAGCGCGTCCTCGGCTGAGGATCCCTTAACATCGAGCTTCTTTACTGATAGCTGGTCTGTTGCCACCCATGACGTGCCGTCGTGGACAAGTGTCTGTCCTTTGGATCCAGGCACCGCCATGCCGTCTTCTCCCTTGTCTCCTTTTTCTCCTTTAACTCCGCCTGCAGCATACAGTGCATACGGCACAGCTTGCAACCGTGTTGAGCCCAACGGAATATAATTACTTCCGCCTTGCGCGTCAACTTCCACGTGCAACCACACTTTTCCGCCTGCCCAATCGACATCAGCAAGGCTGCGGTTGTCCTGCGGCGTTCCGCGGCCGACCGTCACGCTCATAACGCCGTATGCGTTGGTCTGCGCGGTCTGTGTTTCGCTATACATCACTTTTGTGCCTGCGCTGTCAGCGAGCGTCAGATGCAGCCCGATATTGGTGTTGCCCAGTAACTCTCCTTTTGCATTGCGCACTGTCGCCTGATAAGAAAATCCGTCGGTTTGTGCCATGGTCGTTGTGGCTGAAAAGGCCATAGACATCAATAGAAAGATGTTTTTTAGTTTCATCATTAAAGTTTTTAGTTAATAATAATGGTCTAGTGTAATAACATGCAATTATAAGCTGAATTTTTAATTTGCGCAAGTGTATTTCTATAAAAATGAACCAAATACAACCCAAGGCCATGCAAAAGGGCGTAATCACTACACTTCCGCAGAAGAAATTTTGCAAAAAATCCTATCTAGATTTCTCGCAATGTGATAAAAAGTTGTGTGTTTATGCTTTAACAAACATTACCTGCCGCATTCGGGTTTTAATCGCACCAGCGTAACCTCACTACGAGTTCCGACGCGCATTGGCGGCCCGAATGTGCCCGAACCCTCCGATGTGTAGATTTGAAGGTTGCCGCAACGGTAAAGTCCGCGGTTGTAGTTGAAAATGCGGTCGTTGAGCAAGGTAACCGGAAAGAGTTGTCCGCCGTGGGTGTGTCCGGCCAGATAGAGACCAATACCGGCTTTTTCGGCATATTCGGCGCCCACAGGGTTGTGGTGAAGCAAAATGGATGGTTTGGTGCTGTCGAGAGCAATTGTTGGTAGGGTGTTCTCGATGGTGGCGCGCCCCACACCCGCGTGCATATGGTCGATGGTATGGTCGTCGGGGCGCATGTAATCGAGGCCTACGATTTGAATACCGCAGCACTCCATCATGCTGTTTTCCAAAACGTTGACACCGGCATCGCGCATCAGCCGCTTCACACTGTCAACATCGACGTACATGTCGTGGTTGCCCGACACAAAAAAGATTGGCATTTGCAGCTTTTTCAGCGGCTCAAGTGTTTTTGGCTCAAGATTATAGAAACTTTCGAACATATCGCCCGTGATAACAAGCATCTGAGCGTCGGTTTTGTTTATCAGAGCAACAAGTTTTTCGATGTTGCGCTTTCCGCGGAAATGTCCTATATGAACATCCGACAGTTGGGCAATCTGCACTGGCTCAGCAAGTTTCGGCAACTCAATATCGACTGTTTTCAGCCGTGGGCACGACGTATTGACAATACCGAAAGTCGATATCAGCACCGTTCCGCAGGCGACAATCAAACCGAAGGTTTTTGGCTGAAAGTGTGCAAAGATATTTACCATGTCGGTCAGGAACATAACCAACAGCATATAAAGTAAAACTCCAACCATTCCCGACAATAAAACCAAAATCGGATGAAGCACGGGGTAATATTTCCGCACGGCCATCATCGCGGCAAGCGAAAAAAAGGCCAATATGAAGTATCCGGCAAAAAACCACCAACGGCCTCCGCCTACAACAAAAGCGGTCCGCGAGGCCATGTAGAAAGCCGCCGAACCAATGATTGTCAAAAAGATAACAAGGAAAAGCATAAAAGTACCGCGCATTTATCAGAATTTTACCTCATCGGGGTGCTGTCCCGACCAACCGAAATTTGCCAACTGATCAATCATAGCAATATCGCCCTCCGACAATTTGAAGTCGGCGGCATCGAGATTTTCCTTCATGCGTTCGGGAGTTACCGATTTCGGGAGGGGCACAATCTGCTTCTGCAAGCACCACGCCACACACACCTGCGCAACCGTGCGTCCATATTTGGCCGCCAGCTGCCGTAACTCCTCGCTTTTGAACGCCGAACCGCGTCCAAACGGACTCCAAGCCTCAACCTGAATGCCGTTGGCCTGGCAGAAGGCAACATCAGCGGCCTGACGGTAACCCGGATGAATCTCGAGCTGGTCAACCATCGGGCGCACCTTGCAGCTATCGATGAGCGGTTGCAGGTGGCTTGCAAGGAAATTGCTCACGCCAATGGCACGCACGCGGCCGTCGGCATAGAGCCGCTCGAAGGCACGCCAAGTGTCAAGATTGCGCTCGCGCCAATCGGAGTATTGCGAAGCCGTTGCCGGCCAGTGAATCAGATAAAGGTCGATATAGTCGAGACCAAGCCGCCTGAGCGACGCGTCGAATGCGCGCAATGTGTTGTCGTAACCCGTTTCGGTGGGCCATACTTTAGTGGTCACCCACAAATTGCCGCGGTTGACACCGCTTTCGGCAATACCGCGCCCCACGCCTTCTTCATTCTTATAGAACGATGCCGTGTCGATATGGCGGAATCCGCACTCGATGGCCGTTTTCACAGCCTCAACCACATCGGAGCCGTCGGCAATGGCCCATGTTCCAAACCCGATGGCAGGCATCTCAACGCCATTATTCAATTTGAAAGTCAGCATATTCATGTGTTTTATGAGTAATGTGTAAAGTGTAATGAGTAATGCAGAGTTAGTGTGAACATTTTGTATAGCGCAATTACACTTTACATCTTATACCTTACTCTCTAACTATCGACGTTTACGAACTTTTGGAACGTAATCGCGGCCAGTAACAACAAAGTCGGTACGGCGGTTAAGCTGGTTGCAGATTTCCTGCTGCTCCTCGGTCAGGCGCTTAATGAACGATTCGGTCAGAATGTCGCCCTCCTTCAAGAACGAAGCGTTGATGCCGCGTTTCTCGGTAAGGCTCTTAAGCAGACCTTTGTCAACCTCTTTCGGCATCTCCTCACCGTAACCATGCCAATCGAGTCGTTCGCGGTCGATACCGTAAGTGGTAAGGAAGTCGACAACCGATTTAGCACGGGCATCCGACAATTTCTTGTTGGCCTCATCGCTTCCGCGATAATCGGCATGCGAACCTATCTCAATGGTAATATTGGCATTATCGTTAAGTATCTCAACCAATTCTTCAAGTGCGGCAATCGACGAAGGTTTCAGTTTGGCGCTGTTGAACTCGTATTCAATTCCGTCCAAATCCATACGGCGGTCATCGGGCGAAAGGTCGATGTCCACTTTCAGTTGTTCGCTGTCGGTCAAGCCTTTGGTCGATGTTTTGTCTTTCGAATTGAGGAAGCCGCCACGCTTAACCACAATACGGTAGTCGGCATTCGGCGACAGATTGAAGTTGTACGAGCCATCGGTCTCGGTTTTTGCGGTGATGTTGGTTCCGTCGCTACCAATCAAGTTCACCTCGGCACCGGCAATTATGGCGTCGGTCTTGCCGTTACGCACAACGCCAGTCAGCGTGAACTCAATAGGCGGAAGCGAGAACTGGTAAATGTCGTCGTCGCCACGCGCACTGCGGTTCGAGCAGAAATAGCCGCGTTCCATCTCGGCCTCGAAGCAGATGCTGAAATCGTCGGACGAACTGTTGATTGGATATTTCATGTTTTCAACTTTCCAACCCGAATTGGTCTCCACGGCTTTGAAAATATCGAGTCCGCCCATTCCGGGGTGTCCGTTCGACGAGAAGTAGAACGTGCCGTCGGGATGAATGAAGGGGAACATCTCGTCGCCCGGAGTGTTGATTGCAGGACCCATATTGACCGGCTTGCCCCACTCGGCCGATTTGTTGGCGCGCGTTGTTTTCCACAGGTCTTTGCCGCCGTAGCCGCCTGACATGTCGGCCACAAAAATCAGCGTCAGCTCGTCGCTGCTGATAGCCGGATGGCCAACAGCAACTGTGTCGGGCGCAAGGTTCAGCTCGGTTGGGTCGGCCCACTCGGCGTTTTCCTTAACTGAGCAGAATATCTTGCAAACCATGTTTTTGTTCTTATCCTCGCGGAAACTGGTGAAATAGAGCGTGTTGCACTTCTTGTTGGTGCAGGGCATGCCCTCTTCCAAATCGGTGTTGATGTTTGCCTCGAGCGGCACCGGCTCCGACCATTTTCCCTTACGGTCGACACGCGAGCGGAACAAATCGCAGTAGTATTCGCCGGTTACACCGCTTATCTTGCCGCCTGTGCAGCCCTCGCGCGACGATGAGAAAATCACCATGCTGTAGTCGTCTTTGGCGTAAGTTATGCCGAAATCGCTGTACTTCGAGTTGAAGTAATGCATCGGTTCAATCTGATAACGTGTTGGTTGTGCCATCCACTCAACTGCCATCGAGCACGACTCAATGCCCGACGGTCCGCGGTCGTCCGAAGGGTTGAGTTTCGAGTAATTCTGATACTCCTTCATTGCCTCCTCGTATTTGCCCTGGGCACGCAGTGCGTCGGCCATATAGAGCGTGGCAAGCGGATTGTCGAAATTCTTCTTTACAACCTTGCGGTAATAGTTTTCGGCCTGCTTGTAGTTCTGAACCATGCGGTAGCTCTCTGCCACCATGAAAAGAATCTGGTTCTTTTTGTCCTTGTCTTTGGCTTTCGCGTAAGCGTATTTGTACTCATCAATGGCATCGAAATATTTGCCTGCCTCAAAGGCTTTGTCGGCCTTCAACGTTATGTTGCGCTGCGCGAAAACGGGCAGCACGGTGAGCGCGGTGATTGTGATTGCTATTAACCTCTTCATTTTCCGATATAACAAAGTGCGGAATGTCAAATATTTTAAAACTAAATGCGAAAATAAAGATTTTTGTTCATGTCCGCAGTGTATTAAGATATAAGATTATAGAAAAATGCGAAAATGTCATTTTTATTGCGCAAATGCCTATGTTTTTTACATGAATTTTGAACCACGTACAAAAAAAACACCTCCTGAAATTGGGGGGTCGGAGGTGCTGCGGTTATCCACGTATTTGCTATTGGGTTTTGGTTGATGATGCAAATGTACATCACCAATTTTCCCTATTTAGGCACAATTCAAATTCGGCGGCAGGAATTTCAAATTCGGTAGGATCAATTTGAAATTTGGCAAACGATGGCTTTCATTACCACAGTTTGTTCTTGATCCTTCTGTCTTTAAACGATCTTATTTGATTGTATATAAGACGTTTGCGAAACAACCTCGACTATCTGTTACTTTCTAAGCAGTTCGAGCATCATGCGGTTCTTTTCGCTCATTGGCAGCGAGTATTTGTGCTCGTAGATGGCATTCTCCCATTCGCCATACATGGGGTTGGGCAGAATGATGAACTTGCGGCCGAAATCGTTGCGAAGCGAATCGGCAAGGGTTAGAGCAAGCGAACTGTCGCGGCGGTCGAAGAGCGATGTGTAATCGGAAAGGTTGTCGCCAATAAACAGAATTATCTCATAATCGGCCGACACTTTGTTGCGGCGCTCGTCTTTGCACGATGTTTTTTTGCTTAAATCGTAGAGCAGCAGATGTGCCGAATCGACGGCCATTCCGGCTTGGGCAAGATTTTTGAGCGTGCGTTCGCTCTCCTCTTCTATGCGATTCGAGATAAAGAACACCTCAACGCCCAACTCGCGTGCATAGGCAATGAAATCGGCAGCACCAGGCAGCGCCAGTGCCTCCTCACGTGCCGACCATTCCATCCATGCGCTGTCGGAGTAGTTCTGGCGGTCGGCCATGAGCTTGGCCTCGAACGGGCTGTTGTCGAGCACCGTCTCATCAATGTCAAGCACCACGGCGGTAGGTTTCTGACCTTTGTAGTTTTGCAGATTATCTTTCAGCGCCATTTTTGCCAGATTGTACGACTGGTAATAGCAAGCGCGCATCTCGGCCGACTGCTGGAACCAGCCTGTGGCCAGCAGCAAGTGAGTCATCGGCTCGCCATCGGATTGGCTGTTTGTTTTTGGTGCGCACGATGTGGCGATAATGCCAGCCGCCACTAATCCCAAAATAACTGATAATGGTTTCATTTACAAAGGTTTTAAGGATTTAACTTGTAGTTCAAGTCGAAGAACTTGTTGTAACGGTCGAGATTGCCGTCCTCGAGGAATTTGTCGTAGTTCGATTTCGAGATAATGTACTGCTTGTAGCTATCGCTGATAATGCCATCGAACACTTCGCCGGCAACAATCACCGACTCGATATAGTTCTGCGCCATTTTTGCGTTTTTGAATTTTTCAACCATCACTATTCCGTAATCCTCTGACAGCCTTGCGGTTGACACATCGAAATTCATAAAGTCGAAATACTCGTCGTTGAAGTCGATAAGCCCGAAGCGTATGCGGCTCTCCTCGAGTTTATGCTTGTCGATAATGGCAATGTAATAGTGCATCTCTTCGGGCAGATAGTTGAAAATCGACACATCGAGCGAGTCGTAGGCCGCTTTTGCCGCCAACTCCTCCTCGGCCAGAAGCTGCTCTTCGGTTTTCTCCTCAATCTGGTGCGGCTTGCGGTTGAGCGCGGCAATCACATCGCGGGCATAACCACTCTCGGCGCTCTTCGGATATTTTTCGATATATGCTTTCAGATACGATTCGAAAGTTAAACTATCAGTTGACTTGCCCTGACATAACGTGTTGAGTAACGCAAACTTAGGCATCAGTCGGCTGTCAGGGTAAGCCGAATCGACATAACGGAAGGTTGAGTTGACATTGTCGCAGTCGTCGTTCAGGAAGTAGCGATAGGTGACTTGATACATGAAATTCAACTCATTTTCAGCCTTTTCCAACTCTTTGTAGTAGTCGGGGTCGTTCAGGATTTTGGCGTAATCGGTGTTCGGATATTCGCTGATAATGCGCTTTTTATAAATGTCGGCATTGGCGTAATCCTTCTGCAACAGATAGGTTTTGTAGAGATTGAACATGGCCGACACCTCTTTCTCCGAACCCGGGTACTTCTTTATGTAATCGTTGAACGCATCGACGGCAAGCGGATAATCGGCAAACTTGTCTTTGTAAACGACGCCCAAATTGAAATAGGCATTCTCCATTTTTTCCTCCGACACCTTGTAGGCCGAATCGGTGAGCGGAATATCGACTAAATAGTACTCGCGGCTCTTGTTGTCGAGACCTTTTTTGGCATCCTCGGCCTCGCTGTTCTCAGCCGTTGCCGACACATCGTCCCACTCGGTAACCATTTTGTTGCTGCGGCGCCAGTTGTCTTCGAGTTTGCGGTTGCCCCATTTTTTGCGGAACTCGTCTTGTCCCAAACTCAACGACGACTGGTTGTAGAAATACCATTTGCCACCTGCCTGCGTGTTCTGACGACTCATCTGCTGTGCCTGCACAAGTTCGTTTTTGGCTTCGTTCTCGCGGCTCTTTTCGGCCAATTCGGCGTTTTTAACCTCTTGTATCTTTTTGTCGATTACCTTGTTACGTGCCTCCTCGCTCATTTTGGCAAGTTTCTGCAAACTGTCCTGGGTGTGGATTGTCTCAATGCAGTTGACAAGGTCGGTCAGGTTTTCGGCTTTGCGGCGAATATTCTGATAATCGGGATATTCGTGCGGCAGATTCACCATTGCGCTGTCGTAGTAGAGTTGGGCATTGCGGTAGTCGGGTTTGTCGAAATAAATGTCGGCCACAGCCAGATACGAAATGCTCTTCTGATTATCGTTAATGGTGCTGGCGGCTATCGACTGCTTGAAATACCAGAGAGCATCGTCGTCGCGCATCTCGTTGTAGGCAATGTTGCCCAAAGCGTAGTAAATCTGGTCGAGATAGTCGGTGTTCTTGTCGTCCTTGAGCATTTTGGTGAGTTCGCGCTGCAGGCTGGCGCTTCCGCCCGACTCGCTGCTGTAGATACTAGCCTTGTTTATTCTGGCATTGAAAACATATTGGTAATCAGGGTTTTTGTCGATAACTTTCTGATACCATTCGCTCGCCTTGCGGTTGTCCTCGTTTATTTGATAGAGTTGCGCCAGAATGTACATCAGGCGGATTTTCTCGCGTTTGTCGCGGCGGATTTTCTGCACGGCGGTCTCAACATACGGAATGGCATCGGCATATCGGCCCTGCCGCAGCATAATGTCGGCCTGAGTCTGAGCCAGCGGCGCCATCATTTTCCGCGACACCTTGCTCATGTCGCCGGTAATGGTGCTTATGAAATCGCCGGCCTGCTGATATTTTTCCATTTCGGTGTAGCAGCGGGCAAGCCAAATGTAAGCCTCGGTTTTGGTGTCCTGCTCGTCGTACTGGTGAACAATATGTGTAAACTGCTCAATAGCAGCAAAATAGTCTTGTTTAATGGTTTTTGCCTTGCCATCGAGAATTTCGGCGTTGTCAATCCACTTGACATACTCGTTCTTGCTTTGGTAGGCCTTCTGCTTGTCGGTCAGTTTCTTGCCTTTTTTGGTTTTCGGCTTCACCGTGATTGAGTGTTTGCGCATGCACTTCTCGCTCTTCTCAATCACTCGGTTCATGTCGGCGTACGATGTGAGCGCGGCCTCCTTGTCGCTATAGACAAACACCGGCAGAACAAGAGCGAAATTCTCGTTGTGCGCCGAATAGATGTTCTCCATGCCCGACTTATATGCCTCGTTTCCATTAAAATAGACATTGTAGTGCGATGTGACGTTGTGGTAGGCACGGCGCATGGGCGTGTTTTTGGTTGGCGAACAGCACACCAGCAGCATGGTGGCAAACGCCATGCCCACAAAAGATACTGTTTTGCCTGTTTTCAACACGTCTGGTTTTTTAGCGATGCAAAAATAATTTTTCGCCATAGTTTAACAAACGGCTGAATTATTGAATTATTCTGCATTTGTGGCAAGTTTTTTTATGTGCGGTGCAAACCGCCGCCCGAAAGACTTCAAAAAAAATAGCCGTACGCAAGTTTAACGCTGCATACGGCTATAAATCAATTGTTTTGCCTAAATGGCTGGTTTATTTTTTTGTGCATTCAATATCAACCACCAGTCTGTATTTTCCAAAAGTGTCCTTAGCGGAAATATATGACATGTCATAAATTTCCTTGTCGCTATAGCCTTTGTCTTTCAAACCATTTACAAATTCTTCATCAGAAAGCATTACCTCAACCATTAGTTCATATAATTGGTCTTTCGGTAATTCAAAATAGAACTCAAGTTTATTCTTTTCTGAAAGATATGCGCCATGATATCCTGTTTTTTCATCTTCCAATTGATAACCTTTATATCCCGTCAATGTAAATGATGCTCCGTCTTCCTCAACCATAAAATCCTCAACATCAAATATAAAGCCATTTGAGGTCTCCTTAATTTTAATGATCTTTACAATATCACCATCCAAATTAATTTGAAGATTTTCTCCATCAAGAGTAACGGTAGCAACACAGGTTTCCTCTTCTATTCCTGCGTTTGTCAATTGCTTATTTTCTTCTATGAAATAAGTCATTTTGGCTTCATAAGTACCAACCGCCTGCTCGCCGACAAATTCATCATCTTCATTCTTGCTGCAAGAAGAGAATCCCACTAAAACTGTTGCCATTAAGGCTGCAAATAAATAACGTTTCATTCTTTAATAATTTAAAAGTTAATAATCAGCATTTTCTACGCCAATTGCAGGCAAAAGGTTTTATCATTTAATAAAATTCCGCATTTCCACCCCAAATACAATGTTATCTTTACCCGGAATTTGACAATACAACAGTTATGCAGAAATATTTCAAAGCCATAGCCGAAGCGCTAGGCATCAGTCTGAAGCAGGTTGAAGCCGTAACCAGCCTGCTCGACGACGGAGCAACCGTTCCATTCATAAGCCGTTACCGAAAAGAGGCTACCGGCGGACTCGACGAGGTGGCTGTCTTTAACATCGAAAGCCAATACCATAAATTTGCCGAACTCGACAAACGCAAGCAGACAATTATAGAAACCATCGCCGAACAGGGCAAGCTCACAGACGATTTGAAACGCAAGATTGATGACACACTCGACAGCACCACGCTCGAGGATATCTATCTGCCATACAAACCCAAAAAACGCACCCGTGCCACCGTTGCCCGTGAGCAGGGTTTGGAGCCGCTTGCCGGATGGCTTATGAAGCAACAACCAGGTAGTGCCGAACAGATAGCTGAACGATTTGTCAAGGGCGATGTGGATTCAGTTGAAAAGGCTCTGGCTGGTGCACGCGACATTATTGCCGAGTGGGTGAGCGAGAACGCTGTTGCCCGTCAACGAGTGCGCAACTGCTTCAACCACAATGCTGTTGTAACCTCAAAGGTTGTCAAGGGCAAAGAGTCGGATGCTATTAAATACGGTGACTACTACGATTTTTCGGAGCCGCTGCGCCGCTGCCCGTCGCACCGCATGCTGGCCATGCGCCGTGGCGAGAACGAGGGTTTTCTACGTATTGGCATCGAGCCGCAGGGCACTGATGTAACCGACATGCTGCACCGCCAGTTCATGAAAGCTAACAATGAAGCGGCCCAGCAGGTTGAAATGGCCATCGATGACAGCTACAAACGATTGATCCAACCGTCTATTGAAAACGAATTCAAGAAGATATCCAAAGACAAGGCCGACAAAGAGGCTATCGGCGTTTTCTCAACCAATCTGCGCCAACTTCTGCTGGCATCACCGCTCGGACGGAAGCGCATTCTGGCTCTCGACCCCGGTTTCCGCACAGGCTGCAAGGTTGTCTGCCTCGACGAGACGGGCTGCCTGGTTCACCACGAGGCCATCTTTCCGCACCCTCCACAAAACGAATGGCGCGAGTCGCAAGAGACCATTAAGGCGCTTGTGAAGAAATATAAGATTGAAGCCATCGCCATTGGCAACGGCACAGCTAGCCGTGAGACAGAGGCATTTGTTAAATCGATAGGGCTCAACGGAGTGCAGATTTTTGTGGTGAGCGAGAACGGCGCATCGGTTTACAGCGCATCGCAGGCTGCCCGCGACGAATTTCCCGACCAGGATGTAACGGTTCGTGGCGCTGTGTCGATTGGCCGCCGCCTGATGGACCCGCTCGCCGAGCTGGTCAAGATTGATCCAAAGTCGATTGGTGTGGGACAGTATCAGCACGATGTTGACCAGGCCGCACTCAAGGAGAGCCTTGATTTTGTGGTGGAGAGCTGTGTGAACTCAGTGGGCGTGAACCTTAACACCGCCAGCAAGCACCTGTTGGCCTATGTGAGCGGTCTGGGCGAGAAACTGGCGCAGAATATTGTCGATTACCGCACAGAGAATGGCGCTTTCCGTTCACGGCAGCAACTGAAAAAAGTACCGCGCCTTGGTGATAAGGCTTTTGAGCAGAGTGCCGCCTTCCTGCGCATCCCCGAATCGGATAACCCGCTCGACAACAGCGCTGTCCACCCCGAAAGTTACTCTATTGTTGACCGCATGGCTGCCGACCTTGGCTGCTCGGTTTCCGACCTGATTGCCGATGCACAACTGCGCAACCGCATCGATTTGAAACGCTACGTCACACCAACCGTTGGTCTGCCTACTCTGCAAGACATCAAAGCCGAGTTGGAAAAGCCTGGTCGCGACCCGCGCACCGAAATACAGGAGTTTGCATTTGCCGAAGGCGTCAACACTATTGCCGACCTGCAAGAGGGCATGGTGCTGCCGGGCATTGTGACCAACATTACCAACTTTGGCGCCTTTGTCGATATTGGCGTGCATCAAGACGGACTGGTGCACATCTCGCAGCTGGCCAACAAGTATGTAAGCAACCCTAACGATGTGGTATCACTCCATCAGCATGTGATGGTGAAAGTGGAAAGTGTGGATTCAACACGCAAACGCATCAGCCTGACAATGAAAGGTGTGAAGCAAGATTAGAGGGTGTTGGGGGGGGTGGTATTGGGTGTTATAGTTGGATATTAATTTTGGTGTTTTACTAAAGAATCTATTTAGATAATACCATGTAATATTCTTATAATTTGTTTGTTATAATTATTGAGTAACAAGTCGGTTCAACAAACCGAAAAACATTTTGCGGATTCGATTTTCAATTGTTTCTTTGTTAAATATGAGATTTGCGGACATTATAGGACAAGATGACATCAAGCGGCATTTGATAAGCACCGTTAAGGAAAATCGCATCAGTCATGCCCAGATGTTTCTGGGGCGCGAGGGCTATGGCTCTCTCCCGCTGGCTATCGCATATGCGCAATACATCAACTGCCAGAACCGCACCGACGCCGACTCGTGCGGTGAATGTCCAAGTTGCCGACAGATTTCCAAACTCTCGTTTCCCGACCTCCACTTTGCGTTTCCCGTTCCGGCAACGGGTTCATCAAAAGAGAAGGCCATAAGCGACACCTATTTCCAGAAATGGGCGGAATTCATTAAACAAAATCCCTACGGCAACTATCAGCAGTGGCTCGACTTTGTGGAAGCCGGCAACTCGCAAGGCTCTATCCGCGTCGACGAAAGCAACGAGATTATCCGCAAGCTTACCATGAAAACCTTCACAGCCGAGTACAAGATAATGATAATCTGGCTGCCCGAAAAAATGAACACCGACGCATCGAACAAGCTGCTCAAACTCATTGAGGAGCCATACCCGAAAACTCTTTTCCTGCTGGTTGCCGAAAACAGTGAAAACATCATATCCACAATAATCTCACGCACACAACTTGTTAAGGTTCCGCGCATTACCGATACTGACATTTGCACCGGGCTGCAAAGCAAGGGTGTTGACGCTGTCGAGGCCGAAAAGATTTCTAAAATAAGCGAAGGCAATTTTGGCACGGCGCTCGAATATTGCGGCCACACCGCCGACCTTGCCAATAACTTCGAACTATTTGTGAAGTTGATGCGTACCAGTTACGCTTTCAAAGCAGCCGATATGGTTGCCCTTGCCGAAGAACTTGGCTCTCTGGGACGAGAGAAACAAAAGGCTCTGTTATCATACTGCGAGCGCATGGTTCGTGAGAACCTGATAATGAATCGCAACCTCGGCAAACTAACGCATTTCACTGACGATGAAGGCGGTTTTGCGCAAAAATTCTCGCGGTTTATTCATCCTCAAAATTCCGGAATCATTGCCGAAACACTCGACAAAGCCTATTACCACATATCGCGCAACGCAAGCGCCAAAATAGTATTCTTGGACACCATTATCACGCTGGCGCGAAGCCTGCGAATTCCAGCCGCATAATCATGGAAAAACGCATTGCCAATTCGGTCACACTTACGCTGATAATCCCGGTGCTTCATTTTCTGGCCGCGCTGCTCTGGCCATCTATGGTAAAAATTGAGATGGCGCATCTGCTGATCACATACGGAATGCTGAGCCTGCTAACCGGTATTCATCTTTTTGTGGTAAAGATTGTTGCTGGCCGCAACAAAGAGCAAGCCCCGATAATTATCGTCGGACTGAATATGCTCAAAATGCTGCTGAGCATTGTACTGCTGTTTGTGCTGATTGTTCCCCTCACGGGAAAAAGCGCCGCAGTGGGAATCAATTTTACTGTGGCCTATCTTTTCTTCCTTGTTTTCGATTCACAAATAGTGATTTTGCTGCTGAAAGATTAAAGAAAAGATTCAAATAACACATTGTGAATAGGTGATTTTCATTTAAGTATATTATTCGATTAGCGGCGTTTTACTGGTTTGAACGCTTCGCTGTTGAACGGGTTTAATATTTGTAGGTATCGCTGCCTATCATCGATCAAATAAAAAGCCTCGGCAGAAATCTACCGAGGCTTTTACTATGAAAAAAACTTACTGAAAATTACTTGTTCAGTGCGGTTGCCACGTCAACAGCCACAGCCACGGTAGCACCAACCATCGGGTTGTTGCCGATTCCGAGGAAGCCCATCATCTCAACGTGAGCCGGAACTGAAGATGAACCAGCGAATTGAGCGTCAGAGTGCATACGGCCCATTGTGTCGGTCATACCGTAT
>JAGCFC010000107.1 GCA_017650325.1 Salinivirgaceae bacterium
TCAGTCCGGCGTAGTTCTTTTTGGCGATGGCCGGAAGCAGAATCCACTGACGGGTGTTCAAGTCGGGGGTGAAGCTGTTCATTTCACGCATAGGCTTGCGCTCGATGACTGCTCTTGAGTGCGACATACGAGTTGTGATGCGCATAACAACAGGCAGTTTCACCGATTCCGAAAGGTCGAACGCGAAACTTACGGCATTGTAGGCTTCCTGCTGTGTTGCTGGCTCAAAAACGGGCAGCATAGCAAAACGTCCGTAGGCGCGTGAGTCCTGCTCGTCCTGTGATGAGTGCATCGACGGGTCGTCGGCAACCACCAGAATCAGACCACCGTTAACGCCTGTGATGGCCGAGTTCATAAACGGGTCGGCGCACACGTTCAGACCAACGTGCTTCATACAAACAATGCTGCGTTTGCCGGCGAACGACATACCCAGCGCGGCTTCGTAGGCCGTCTTTTCGTTTGCGGCCCATTTCGACCGTATGTTGCGGCTTTGTGCTTCTTTCGATTTCTGTATAAACTCTGTGATTTCAGTTGAAGGCGTGCCCGGATAGGCATAAACGCCCGAAATGCCAGCGTCAATCGCACCCACGGCAACCGCTTCGGCACCCAAAAGTAATAACTTGTCCATTTTATTGTAATTCAAATTGATATATTCAAAAATATATAGGCGCGGCCGCTGTGCAGAATGCCATTTTCGGCCAATACCCCAATTCGTGCAAAACTAATTTTTATTTGTTATAGGTGTATCGGCGCAGACTTTTTACGTGTATTACGGAACGAAAAAAGTTTGTTTAGCCGCCTTATTTATTTGCCGATGCAGAAGTTTTTGAAGATGTTTCCTAAAACCTCGTCGGGTGTTATCTCCGAGCCTATAATTGAACCGAGGCTGTCGATAACATCGTGAATGTCAATGGCCAGCAGGTCGGTTTCGGTGTTGCTGTTCAGTTTAATGTTGGCGCGGTCGAGGGCTTCGCGGGCAAGCAGCAAGGCGTTGTAATGGCGGGCGTTGCTGATTATAACATCGTCGGTGTTCTGTTGACGCATTTTGCTGGTTAGCAAGCCGATAAGACTGTCGATATTGCCATTTTTCGCTGAAATCGATACTTGTCCGAGCAGTTTCGGGCTGCTAATTGTGGGCAGGTTGGCGTTGTGAATGTCGCATTTGTTCAGCACCACAATCAGCGCGGCATCGTCGGTCATTCGGTCTTCAATCTCGCCAAGCGATGCGGTGATTTTATCAGCCGTGTCGGCGGCATCGAACATTGCAATTACAATGGCGGCGCGGCTAATCTTCTGGAAGGTTTTTTCGATTCCGAGATTTTCTATTGTGTCAGTCGTCTGGCGGATACCTGCAGTGTCGATGAAACGGTAGGTTATGCCGTCGATGTTGATGGTGTCTTCGATGGCGTCGCGGGTGGTGCCGGCAATGTCGCTCACAATGGCGCGGTCTTCCTTCAGAATAGCGTTGAGCAGTGTCGATTTTCCGACATTCGGCTCACCGATAATGGCCACCGGCACACCGTTTTTGATAGCGTTGCCAAGGCTGAACGATTTTATCAGACGGTCGATTTCCGCACCAATATTATTAAGTAGTGTGCGCAGTTGCGAACGATCGGCAAACTCAACATCTTCCTCGCTGAAATCGAGTTCCAACTCAACCAACGATATGGTTTTCAGCAGCTCGTCGCGCAAGTGGGCAAGTTCGGTTGAAATGCCGCCGCGCATCTGGTTCAGCGCCATACGGTGCGATGCGGCACCTGTTGATGCAATAAGGTCGGCCACGGCTTCGGCTTGCGACAGGTCCATCTTGCCGTTAAGGAAGGCGCGTTGGGTGAACTCGCCGGGGGCGGCCATGCGGGCGCCGTTGGCAATGAGTGTTTGCAGAATCTGCTGCTGGATGAACGTTGAACCGTGGCAGCCAATCTCAACAATGTCGTCGCCGGTGTAGGAGTGGGGTGCGCGGAAAACGGTCAGCAGCACCTCATCGATTGGTGAGCCGTTGTTGCTGATGGTTCCGAGCACTGCGGTGTGCGATGGCTGGCTATCGATGTCGAAATTGCGCCGCCGCGCACTGAAAACTTTTTTTGCTATGGCCGTAGCCTGCGGCCCGCTGAGCCTTACAATTGCAATGGCGCCGTTGCCCGCGGCTGTCGATATGGCACAAATGGTGTCGGAAAAATCCATCAGTTCAAATTTTCCGCAAAGATAGTATTTTGCCGCATTGTTCCTTGTTAGTTTATTAGCGTTTGTGTCATCGTTCATCGTCATCGTCATCGTCAGTGTTCAGTGTCAGTGTTAGTGTCATCGTTTCATTTTTCCCCTATATTTGTTTCCCAAAACAAAAGACAATGATTTCACAAATACCATTTATAAAGAATACCGACAGCGGGAATTTCTTCCTTTTGGCCGGACCGTGTGTTGTTGAGGGTGAGGAGATGCTCTATCAGACAGCCGAAACCATCAAGCAGATAACCGACAAACTGAAGATTCCGTTCGTGTTCAAGGCTTCGTACCGAAAGGCCAACCGCAGCCGCATCGACAGTTTCACCGGCATTGGCGACCGCGAGGCGTTGGAGTTGCTCCGTCGTGTCCGCACCGATTTGCAGGTTCCGGTTGTCACCGATATCCATTCGGCCGACGAGGCCGCAATGGCAGCAGAATATGTTGATATTCTGCAAATTCCGGCATTTCTTTGCCGCCAGACCGATTTGCTCGAAGCCGCAGCCAAAACAGGTAAGGTGGTGAATATCAAGAAGGGGCAGTTCTTGTCGCCCGAGTCGATGCGTTTTGCCGCGCAGAAGGTTGTCGACAGCGGCAATCCGCGCGTTATGCTCACCGACCGCGGCACAATGTTCGGTTATGGCGATTTGATTATCGATTACCGCGGAATCCCCACAATGCAGGCGTTTGGCTACCCCGTGGTGCTCGACATCACCCACTCTCTGCAGCAGCCCAACCAGTCGTCGGGCGTAACCGGCGGCCGTCCCGACTTGATTGAGACTGTTGCCAAAGCCGGCATCGCCGTCGGCGTCGATGGTATCTTCCTTGAAACGCATCCAAATCCCGCTGTGGCCAAATCGGATGGCGCTAATATGCTCAAGTTGGAATATCTTGAGGCGCTGCTGACCAAACTGGTGGCCATCCGTAAGGTTGTGATGTAGCAATCCGTTTTAGGGAAACACCATATTATATATGCGCCGGAGCATTTAATATGAGCCGGAGCATTCAAAATGATTTTTTTTGTGTGAGAGGAACGCCGTCGCCTTTCGCCTGTTTTGTGAAAAAATTCCGTTAGCCATCCCTTAATGATCCCTTAATGATTCCTTAATGATGACTATAGGATGAGCATTTTGTCGTCAGTTTTCCATATCGCTTTATGGTATTTTAATCCGATGTTTTCCAAAAACGCGCCGCCGTCCGCGCTTTCAGCCGGTCCGAAAGCACCGTTTTTTGCCCCGCGGAGGCCGTTTTTGCCGTATCCGGTCCTATGTTTTTGCGCCATTTGCGATTGATTTCCAATTCGTTCACACGACCATTAAAAAAACTTCAAAAAACTTTCATTTTTCTCTTGCGTGAAACGAAAAACCCTCTACTTTTGCACCCGCTTTCCGAAAGGGAGCGAGTTCTAAAGACGGCTGGGACGCCAGAGCGAGAGAGAGGCGGGAGAGAGTGTGTGAGGGAAGCTGACACGGGCCGTTTGAAAAAAAAGATTGAAAAAGTTCTTGGAGGAAACGGAAAAGACATTACATTTGCAACCCGTTTCCGAAAGGAAAACCGATAAGGCGAAAGCCGAAAGTTCTATGACATTATGAGCACAAAAGAGAGGTAAGAAAGAACAA
>JAGCFC010000108.1 GCA_017650325.1 Salinivirgaceae bacterium
ATGCCGTAAGTGTTTGGCAGCGAGTTGATGCGAGTGATATAGGCGTTTTTGATGAGGCGGCTCTTGTCGAGCAGTTGCAGTGTGCGCTGAGGATGCACGTTCGATATAATGCTGCGTGCGCCAATAAACTCCTCGCCATTCACCATCACACCTTTGGCGCCGGTGTCGTCGGCCACAATGCGCGTCACTTCGGCGTTGTTGAGCACGGTTCCGCCGTTGGCACGGATGACTTTAATCAGTTCGTTGCTAACCTGTATGGTGCCATCAACAAAGCGGTAAGCGCTCTCGATGTACGAGTTGTTAATCATTGCGTGGCCGTAGAAGGTCGATAAATCGCGAATGCCGCCGTAGAGCAGCGCCGAGCCGGCCACAATATCCTGAAGGTCGGGGTTACCGATGGTATCGCCAATCAGCCGTGCCGCCGATGTGCAGAAATAGCGCATTCCCTCAGTTGCAATCACACCCTGTCGCAGATTATCGACGCTGATGAGGTTGCCCACCTCTTTGAGTTGCTCAACATAGCGCCGCAGATTTTCGCGTTCGGCGGGGAATTGCTGTGCCAGCGTATCGATAAACCGTTCGTGGCCCATTGCAAAGTTGTAAACCTTGCCGTGATAGTGAATCTGGTCGAAGGCCTGCTCGTCAAGCTTGCGCAGCTTGAGTTTGTCCATTATTCCCAGATAGCGGAAATACTGATTCATAATCTGGCCGTCGTCGAGGCTGCCCACATAGTGGATGCCCGTGTCGAGCTGGTGTCCGCGACGGTTGTAGGTCTGAAAGCAGCCGCCGAAGTTCTCGTTCTTCTCGAGCACGCACACATTGTAGCCTTCCTTGCTCAGAATAGCGCCGCACTCAAGTCCGCCCAATCCGCTGCCAATGATTATGATGTCGTATTCCATAGTTTTTATTTGAACACAGATTTAACTGATTTTCACAGATTTATTTTTAAATGATTTTAAACCTCACCTTTCCTCATTATATAAATCGTATTCGATGTGTACCTATCGTTTTGGATAGTCTCGACGGACATTCCGCATTCGGAGGCAATCTGGCGCATACGTGTTTCCGACAGAAAGACAAGCTGCTCTTCGGTTTTGTTGAATTTGATGATTCGAGTCGACATTAGTTCGGTGAAGCGAGTCAGGCGGTGGCGGCTCTGCTCTTCGGTGTTGCCGTCGCGAATGATAATCTGCCCGCCGTCGGCCAAAGCGGCTACGCACTTGTGGATGAGTTGCGTCTGATGCTCTGCGCTCATATAGTGCAGCATGTCGTTCATAATGAACACATCGCTTTGCGGCAGCGGATATTCGAGGGCGTTGGCTTGCTCAAACCGCAGATGGCAGTGCTGACGGAGCCAACCGTGCTGTGCCACGGCAATCTTGTCGTCGTCGTAGTCGATGCCCAGAATGTCGCGGTCGGCCGATGTCTGCGCAAGCATATAGCACAGCGGGCCGAAGCCGCAGCCAATGTCGGTGATGCGGGCACGGCGCGGAACAATGCGGTCGAACAACTCGTAGTTGCCTTCCATACGAATTTTCACACGCAGATACCACTCCTCAACAGGCCCCTTGAAGATGAAATTGTGCATTATGCGGCTGTAGATAGCTGTGTTCGAAGTGTTGGACTGTGATTCGTAGAATTTTTGATATTCGGCTTTGAACCAGGCAGATATGCTCTTTGTGCGTTCCTGATAGGTATTGCCCCACGAGCGGTCGGTGTGGCAGATGCGCGGCAGAACGTTGGCTACAATCAATCCACGGCGCACCATGAAAGGTTGATTTTTTGGAATAACATCGCCGGTGCCGAAGAGCAGCACTGGCACAATGTCGAGATTCAACGATTCGGCCAGCATAAACGCTCCCTTGTGGAAGCGGCCGATATGTCCGTCGGCAGAGCGTGTGCCTTCGGGGAAGATAACCACCGAAAAGCCTTCGGCAATGCGCTGCTTTACCATCTCAAGGTTGTTTTCGACACCATCGCCAGCGTAGATGAAGCCCACATACCGAATCAGTCCTCCAAACACGGGCGAGCGCCAAACCCATTTGTTGGTTACCATCACCACGCGCGGCGATACGGCCAGCATCGTCAGAATATCCATAAACGACTGGTGGTTGGCAATAACAATCGAAGGAGTGTCAAATACCTTGCTGTCAGCCAATTGTCGGCGTATTTTGATGTGTGGCGATACCAAGAAAATTATCCGGCAGGCAAGGCTCATAAGCAGGCAGATGAACCGCTGCTTGTATATCCGCTTGACGGGAACCAAATACAAAATCAGAGTGAGCAGTCGCAGCACAATGCAGCTGACCACAAACGCACCAAACCCAATGAATGTGAGTACCACATCGGCAATGGTGTAGGGCATATTGCCTTTGGCGGCGGGGTTGGCGATGAAGAAGTTGAAGATGATGGGCTGAATGGTGAAGGCCACCAGCACCACAGCCAGCATTCCGAACACCGAAAGCAGCGAAATGGACTGAAGCGCAGGATGTTGCGCGAACACCAGCGCGCCCATTCCCACCACAATGGTGAAGGCAGAGCAGAAAATGGCTGTTTTGTGCGAGTCAAGTGTCTGACGGCCAGTGCGATACTTGCTCTGAAGGCCGTCCATTATGAATATGCTGAAATCGTCGCCAATGCCGAATATGAAGGTCGAAAGAATGATGTTGATGATGTTGAACTCGATGCCGAACAGCCCCATCATTCCTAAAATGATGAACCAACTGATGAGCATCGGCAGAAAACTCATCAGCGTGAGCTCAAGTCGACCGAACGAGATGAGTAACGCAAAGAAAATCAGGAACGAAGA
>JAGCFC010000012.1 GCA_017650325.1 Salinivirgaceae bacterium
CAGTTTCGACGGCATCAGCGCCTTCTCTACCCGCGAGAGCGACCCGACAAAGGCTTCCCGCCCATTCGACCGCGACCGCGACGGACTGGTTCCTGGCGGCGGTGCGGCAACCGTTATTATTGAGGAATATGAGCACGCCGTTAAACGCGGCGCACCAATACTTGCCGAAATTTTGAGTTACGGCTTCTCGTCGAACGGCGACCACATCTCAACACCAAACGTTGCAGGACCAACGGCTTCGCTCGAAATGGCAATTAAACTGGCAGGCATCGACATCAACGAGATTGGCTACATTAACGCTCACGCGACTTCCACTCCCGTTGGCGACGCTCAAGAGGCGAAGGCCATCTACAACGTGTTCGGCGACCGCCGCATCGAGGTGACATCGACCAAATCGCAGACTGGCCACGAAATGTGGATGGCTGGCGCAAGCGAGGTCATCTACTCGATGCTGATGATGAAAAACGAATTCATTGCAGCCAACATCAACTTTGAAAATCCCGATGAGGACTCGGCCAAACTGCTGATTCCCGACAAGCGTATTGAAAAGAAATTCAACACGTTCCTGTCGAACTCGTTCGGATTTGGCGGCACCAACGCAACATTAATCGTCCGCAACATTAACTGATTGATTGACTGACTGAATAATTGATAGTAAAACAACGATTTGCTAATAGAAATCGATGGAAAAAGTTGAATTGATAAACAAATTAAATCTTATTCTGGCACAGGAATTTGAGGTAGACGCAGCGAAAATCAAGCCGGAAGCAAACATTAAAGAAACACTGATGCTAAACAGTTTAGACGCCATTGATATGATTGCGGTGATTGAATACGAGTTTGGGGTGAAAATTCCTGCAGGCGAATACGCTCACATCAAGATTTTCTCGCAACTCTACGACTATATGCAGACGGCGTTAAAGAATTGAAGGTTAGAATAATAGAAAACTTATAACTAAATTTAAATATCGTTAAATTATGGAAAAACAAGAACTTATTGCAAAAATCAATCAGGTTTTAGCTGATGAATTCGAAGTTGAACAAAGTGTCATCACACCTGATGCCGACATCAAATCGACTCTCAATCTCGACAGTTTGAGCCTTGTGGATATGGTTGCTCTCATCGAGGAAGAATTCGGTGTGAAAATCAAAGGTACAGAGTTGGCAAGCGTAAAGACTTTCGGTCTGCTCTACGATTTTGTTTTCGACAGAATGGAAAAATAGCGGACACACCGCCGCAAAACATCGCCACTGATGAAACAAGCTCTTTTTCAAGGTGATGACATTGCCAAACTCATTCCGCAACGTCCACCCATTGTGATGGTCAGCCACTTTTTCGGCGCAACCGAAACAGAGGCCGAAACGGGGCTTGAAATATCGGCAGGCAACATCTTTTGCAAAAACAACAAACTTACAGAGCCTGGGCTGATTGAGCACATTGCTCAATCGGCTGCGGCTTTTGCTGGTTTTAACGCCATTGGGGCTGGGCAAAAGGTTGTGCTGGGCTACATTGGCGAAATCAAAAAACTGACTATCAACTCGTTGCCGCAAGTCGGCAAAATGATTGAAACCCGAATCGGCATTGTGTCGGAAGTGATGAACGTGCTACTGATGAGCGCCCACTCAACCGTTGACGGACAGACAGTCGCCGAATGCAGCATCAAGCTGTTTATGGATAATAAGTAGTTGGTATTGGGTGTCGGGGTAAACAACACGATTATATATCACCAATAAAATCGGACATTAGGGTTGAACCTGTTCCATTTTGGAACTACTTCAGTTGATAAGGATTTCTTACTAACTGCTTTTGATGAACTGTCACATTTTTTGCGACAGTTGAAAAAATGACAAGTAACATTGCCAATCGAATATTTGCCGTCCTGTTTACATTTTTTTGTATTTTTGTTTTCGTATGAATGTGAAAGATGTAGATATTATTCGTAATTATTTCAAAACCAAACCAATAGCAAAAGCGTGGATTTTTGGTTCATACTCGCGTGGCGAAGAGCGTGCCGACAGCGACGTTGACATTCTTGTCAGTTTGCAAGATGGTGCGAAAATGGGATTCGCCTTTGCTGGAATGATTTGCGATTTGGAAGACCTGCTTAACAAAAATGTTGACCTTGTGGTAGATGGAACATTACTTCCGTTTGCTCAAGAATCGGTCAATAACGACAAAATTTTGATTTATGAGAGAGCCGATTCGTGACAAAGGCCGACTTGAGCATATGCTGGAAGCCATTGACAAGGCTCTTGAATATACGCAAGGTCTTGATTTTGACAAGTTTGCCGCAGACTCTTTGCGCATTCACGCCACTATCTATAATGTGCAAATTATCGGTGAAGCCGTTTACAAATTGTCTGCCGAATTCAAATCGTCTCACACCGAAACTAATTGGCGGCAAATTGAGAAAACTCGCCATATTCTTGTGCACGACTATCACCAAATAAGGTTGGATATACTTTGGAGCATAGTATCTGACGATTTGTCACCGCTTCGCTCTCAGATTTCTAACTATTTGCAGGAAATGGAATAGTACTATTTTTATATGTTTTTCTATATTTTTGCGCCGCTAATCGTAATGGTACGAAAAATATATAAACTTCAAAAGCAATGCTTCTAAAGGACTATTACTCAATAATATCGCAAAGCACCGACGAGGCGACTGGCGCGCATTTGTTCCGAATCAAACTGAATGGCGGCCACGAGATTTACAAGGGGCATTTCCCCGAAAAGGCTGTGTCGCCTGGCGTTTGCAACCTGCAGATTATGAAGGAATGCGCTGAACGTATTGTCGGCAAAGAACTGACAATCAAAACAATGGCGCAATGCAAGATGCCCGCTATGATTACCCCCGACGGCACACCCGAACTGACGGTGTCAGTGGCAACCGCCGAAACCGAAGGCGGATATCAAACCACAGCATCAATCTTCAATGATTCAACAACTTACATTACCTTTAAAGGCATTTTAACCCCCGAACAGTTATGACAAATCTGACAATCGGCATATATCGCTATTTCAAGAATCACAAGGCGATGATGTACGTGGCAATGCTGTTGAGCTTTGCCATTTTTGCGCTTATCGGCAGCCGTATGGAATATGAAGAGGACATTTCGAAACTGCTGCCTGGCGTCGACCCGTCGAAGTCGGAAGGATTGGTTTTCAGTCAGTTGCAGATTAAAGACCGCATTTTTGTGCAGTTTGTAGCAAACAACGATACCACCCCCACCGAAGAACTTTTTGAGGCGTGCGACGAGTTTGCCGACTCGCTGCTTGAGCACGACGCAGCCGACAACGATGTGCGCGACCTATTCTATCGGATTGACGATGAAATGATTATGAATGCCGCCACGTTTGCCGTTGAGAATGTTCCCGTTTTCATCGATTCGACCTACTACGCGGTCATCGACTCGATGCTGGGCGAAGAGAACATTGAACGGCAAATGGATGAGAATCTGGAACTTATAATGTCGGGCGACGAACTTGCCTACAGTTACCTTGTGCCTTACGACCCTGTTGGTTTCCGCAATCTGGCAATCAATGCGTTAGGCAAAGACGGCAACAGCGGCGCTGGCAGTTTTACGCTCGTCGACCGCCATCTGGCATCGCCCGACAGTACTGTGGCAATCGCCCTGCTGACACCGAATTTTGTGGCTTTCGACTCGAAAACGGGCACCCGTCTTGCCAACAAGATTGAGGCCGAAATCGAGGCTCTACGCCTGTCGCACCATGGCGTTGACGTGCTGTTCCACGGCGCGCCCATTCAGAGCGTGTTCAACTCGCGGCAAATCAAGGCCGACCTAATGCTCACAATGGGGCTCTCGCTGCTGCTCATCTGCGTGGCGCTGCTACTGTGTATGCGCAACAAATCGACGCTGCCAATGCTCATAGTTCCAATAGTTTACGGTATGGCCTTCGCACTCTGCGCCGTTTATCTGATTCAGGGACGAATGTCGCTTATGGCGCTCGGAATCGGGGCCATTGTGCTGGGCGTGGCG
>JAGCFC010000109.1 GCA_017650325.1 Salinivirgaceae bacterium
GCGCGTCATAGCGAAGGTCGTGCATAAAGGCGTCGCCGAAGAATTTCGGGTCGCGTGTGGTGCTTGCCAGGTATCGGGCCGGAATAATTAAGTCGGTATTGCAGTTGTCGATGGCAACCGGAATACACGTTGATTTTATTACGTTAAATTTTTGTTTCATTTTATTTTGTGTAATGTGTAGAGAGTAAAGTGTAATGACAGGAAACACCCGCCAAATCTTCACCTAAACTACATTGTTATTCTTTTTTTCGCATAAAGAACTATTTGTTTGCGATTCCATTCTGCTGATTATCGAATTTCGCAATCCGGATAGCATTTTAGAAATCACAACTACTTGTTCCTCCATATTGTTAAAGTCATCCTGAGTGATGTAGTTAAAATCGAACGCCAATTCAATTTGAGACATAGTTTCGTATAAAGAGCCGAATGCTATTTCGATGAAATGCAGTTTTTCTTTGTCAGAAAAACGCCCCATACCTTCAGCAATATTCGAAGTGATGGAAACCGCCGCCCGACGCAATTGACTGCACATTGCAAAACGTTCTTCGTTAGGAAATTTCTGCAGCATACGGTATATATCACTAACATATCTTTTGCTGTTTGTATATACATCCAACTTCCGATATGCAAATAATCCGCCGTTTGCTACGTTTTCCATTTCTTTACTCATTACTCTTTATACTTTACTCACTATAACTTCCGCGGATCTGTAATCACACCGGTGATGGCGCTTGCTGCGACAACGAGCGGCGATGCCAGAACGGTGCGTGCGCCCGGACCTTGACGGCCGACAAAGTTGCGGTTCGATGTCGATATGGCCAACTTGCCAGCGGGAACCTTATCGGGGTTCATAGCCAAGCAAGCCGAGCACGACGGCAGACGCAACTCGAATCCGGCTTCGGCCAGAATCTTGTCGATACCTTCGTCGATAATCTGCTGACGTACGAGCCACGAGCCCGGAACAAGCCAAGCCACAACATTCGGCGACTTCTTCTTACCCTTGACAATCGACGCAAACGCGCGGAAATCCTCGATGCGGCCGTTGGTGCAGGCACCCAAGAAACAGTAATCGACAGGTGTGCCCTCGAGTTTCTGTCCGGGCTTGAACTGCATATAGTTGAGTTGCACCATAAGTTGCGATTTCTCGTCTTCGCTCAAACCGTCGAGAGTCGGTATAGTCTCGTCGATGGCGATTCCTGCACCAGGATTGGTTCCGTAGGTGATGCGCGGCTTGATGTCCTCAGCGCGGTAGGTAATCTCCTTGTCGAAGACAGCGTCGTCGTCGCTCTTCAGCGTGCGCCAGAAGGCTACGGCCTTGTCCCACTCTGCACCTTTCGGCGCGTACTCGCGGCCTTTCAGGTAGGCGAAGGTTGTCTCGTCGGGGGCGATGATGCCAGCACGTGAGCCCATTTCGATTGAAAGGTTCGACAGTGTCAGACGGCCTTCCATTGACAGATTGCGGATGGTAGAACCTGCATATTCAACAGCGTAACCGGTTGCGCCCGAAGTGGTCATTTTGGCCATTATATACAAGGCTATATCTTTGGCAACCACACCTTTCTGAAGTTCGCCCTCGATGTTGATACGCATAGTTTTCGGCTTGCCTTGAAGGATGCACTGACTAGCCAAAACCTCAGCCACCTCACTTGTACCGATACCCATTGCAAGCGCGCCAACAGCACCGTGAGTCGATGTGTGCGAGTCACCGCAGACGATGGTCATACCCGGCAGCGACAGACCTTTTTCCGGTCCCACAACGTGAATGATACCGTTGTCTTTCGTGCTCATTGCAAAGTGGCGGATGCCAAACTCGGCGCAGTTCTTTGCCAGAGTCTCAACCTGCTTGCGACCGATGGGGTCGTTGATAACCTCCTGTTGGTCCGACGGCGTGTTGTGGTCGGGCATTGCCACGACGTGGTCGGGGCGGAAAACGCCGATGCCTTTGTCACGAAGAGTGTCGAATGCCTGCGGTGATGTCACCTCGTGGGCATACAGGCGGTCGATGTAAAGTTGGGTCGGTCCGTCGGGGATTACCTGAACGACGTGCGAGTCCCAAATCTTGTCAAATAGTGTCTTTCCCAATTCTTTAATTTTTAAATAATTATACAATAGATTCAATATGTTTTCGCAAACTGCAAACTTACAATTGTAAGTTGAAACTTGAAAATAAGTTTTTTACATATATAAAAAGGCAACGCATAAAAAAATATCGTCATAACGAATTACCACACAACATTTTAATCAAAATCGCTTATTGCAATAAGCGATTTTAACATAAAACGCTTATCAAAATAAGCGAAATAAATTATTATCGCCATAATAAATTGCAATACAACACGATAAGCAATTTCGCTTATTACATTAAGCGAAATTACAACAAAATCGCTTATCGCAATAAGCGAAACGAACACACAACACAACAACAAACTGTCAACCAACAATTTAGATATAATCGTTTATTTTAATAAGCGAAATTTGATAAAAATCGCTTATTACATTAAACGTTTTACTATATTTGCAGTGTAAAAAGAATAAAAACAGAACGTTATGGAATCGCTATTCAAACGGCACCATATACTGATTTCGCAAGTTTCGACAAAGATTGTCAGGAATATGCAGAACAGCATTAAGTGGGACAAGCAACTTGTGGCCATTAAAGGGTCGCGCGGAGTTGGAAAGACCACGCTAATACGTCAGTACATAAAAAACCGCTACGGTGAAATGCCGGGCGAAGCGCTCTACTGCACAATGGACAGTCTATATTTCTCGAACCACACGCTGCTCGAACTTGCCGAAAAATTCCACCAGATGGGCGGCAAGCACCTTTTTTTGGACGAAGTGCACAAATACCCGACGTGGAGCCGCGAGATTAAGGAAATTTATGACTTGTATCCGGACTTGAAAATTGTGTTCAGCGGCTCGTCGATGTTGCAGATTCTGAACGCCGATGCCGACCTGTCGCGCAGGGCGCTGTCGTACACAATGGCGGGCTTGTCGTTCCGAGAGTTTCTGCACTTCTACAAGGGCATTGAACTGCCGGTTTACACTCTTGAACAAGTCTTGACCGATGCCGATAATATCTGCAAGAAAGTCTGCGAGTTATGTCGTCCGGTAAAGATGTTCGAAGAGTACCTGCGGGTAGGCTACTATCCTTTCTACGACAACGACGAAGAAGAATACTACAGCCGTATCGAGAATGTGGTTTCGTTCATAATCGACCAGGAGATGCCCGAATTTTGCGGCATTGACGTGGCGTACACGCGAAAACTGAAGGCGATGCTTATCTATTTGGCTGAAAATATGCCTTTTGAAGTCAATATAGCAAAATTGGCCGGTTACCTTGGGCTTAACAAAAACACAGTTTTGAGTTA
>JAGCFC010000110.1 GCA_017650325.1 Salinivirgaceae bacterium
TGAAATCAAAGAACATAACTCAAAGTATGTCACGAAAAGGCAACTGCTACGACAACGCCATTATGGAAAGTTTTTTCGGCACAATGAAATCAGAACTACTTTATACTCATAAGTTTAAGAACAAATACGAGTTCGCAAGCGTCTTGAATGACTACATATATTACTACAACAATGATAGAATTAAACTACGCCTGAAAACTAGTCCGGTCAAATACAGAAATTTATTATTTAATTTTGTCCAATAAAAGGGGTTCACATCATTGTGGCGTCTCTACGTGTTTAATGGCGTTCCATTTTATATTGGTATCTCTATTCGCATTCATTTATAAATAGGTTGGATTTAGGGGGTGAAAACACATCAAACTCCCTCGTTTTTAGCCGCCATTTGCCACCATCGGCAATAAAAAATCTACAAACACCAACCTTCGGCGCACGAACTAGCCGATTTTCAATATTGGCGGAAATTGCCGTAAAAAACTGATTTATTATGTTTGTCACAATTGAATTTCAAATAAAAACAAACATAAAATGAAGCGTATTTTATTAGCAATTGCCGCCATTCTGCCGTTTATGGCAATGGCGCAGAACGCTGACCCGTTCAGCAACATCGACGAACTTATGAAGAACACACAGGCCGCCACAACCAACATTCCTGGCGCCGAATTCCCGCGTGTCGACAGTCATAACCGCGTTTATTTCCGTTACAAATCGCCTAACACACAGGCTCTTACCGTTGATATCTGCAGCAAGAAATTCGAAATGAAGAAAGACGCCGAAGGAAACTTCTGTGTTGTAACTGACTCTCTGCCTGTAGGTTTCCACTATTATTTCCTGATTGCCGACGGCATTTCAGTCATCGACCCGCTCACAACAACCTACTTCGGCTGCAGCCGCGTGGCTGGTGGAATCGAGATTCCCGAAGGCAAGGAAGGCGACTACTACCGTCCCGCAAAAGTGCCGCACGGACAGGTTCGCTCGGTTCAGTATTTCTCTGAAACACAGCAGAAATTCCGTCGTGCAATGGTTTATACACCTGCCGAATACGAGACATCGGGCGACAAACGCTACCCTGTACTCTACCTGCAGCACGGAATGGGCGAGGACGAGACTGGCTGGTCAACTCAAGGCTTTATGCAGAACATTATGGACAACCAAATTGCGGCTGGCAACGTAACGCCAATGATTGTTGTTATGGACAATGGCGACGTGGCTGAAGGCTTCAATCCTGCCAAAGGCGGAATGAATGAGTTCGGCGCATCGTTCTATGACGTTATTATCAAGGACTTGATTCCTATGATTGACGCCACCTTCCGCACCAAAACCGACCGCGACAACCGCGCAATGGCTGGCCTGTCGTGGGGTGGTTTCCAAACGTTCAACACTGTGTTCAACAACCCCGAAGTGTTCTCGTATGCAGGCGCTTTCAGCGGTGCAATCTTCGGTCTGAACACAAAGACTGCCTACAACGGCATTTTCAACGACAAGGATTTCAACAAGAAGTTCCACTATTTCTTCCTGGGCTGCGGCTCTGAAGAGAATTTCGGCACAGAGAATCTTGTGAAACAGTTGCGCGAATGTGGTGCCGACGCTCAATTCTACCTTTCGGAAGGCACTGCCCACGAATGGCTGACCTGGCGTCGCTGCTTCAACCAATTCATCCCGCATTTGTTTAAATAACAGGCGGATATCGCAAGATTTCTCGCGAAGCGACAAAAATAAAAGTAAAAGCTACTCTTTTGCGGGAGTGGCTTTTACTGGAATTTGTTACATTAGCCAACATTAAAAAAACGAACTATGAACAGAAATCTTTTATTTGCGCTTGCACTGCTGCCTGTTGGCTGCACAGCGCCACAACAGCAAAACACCTTCACTTTCGAAGGCAACCCTTTGATTCGCAATAACTTCACAGCCGACCCTGCGCCAATGGTCAGCAACGGACGGCTTTATCTTTACGTTGGCCACGACGAGTACTATGCTGGTCAGGACAGCGCTGGTGGCGGCAAAGAGTTCAACATCACCGAATGGCTCTGCTATTCGACAGCCGATATGAAAACGTGGACCGACCACGGCGCAGTGCTGCGTCCTGGCGATTTTGCGTGGGCCGATACCGTAACGCCGAAAGTGGGCACGGCTTGGGCTGCGCAGACTGTTGAGCGCGACGGAAAATTCTACTACTACGTCACAATGCAAGGTCAGAAGCCGTACAGCGGCTACGCCATCGGTGTGGCAGTGAGCGACAGCCCGACAGGTCCGTTTGTTGACGCCATCGGCAAACCGATTGTGTGCGACACAATGACCGACAACGGCGCCCGCGGCTGGTGGAACGACATCGACCCGACAGTCTATATCGACGGCAACGACGCCTGGCTCTGCTGGGGCAACGGCACCTGCTTCATCGCCAAACTGAAACCGAATATGATTGAGTTGGACGGTGATATTCAGGTTGTTAACGTGCCGAAATATACCGAAGGTCCGTGGCTCACAAAGCGCAATGACACCTGCTATCTGATTTATGCGTCGTGGGGCAACCGTCAGGAAGCCATTGACTACGCAACTGCGCCGTCGTTCGAGGGCCCGTGGACACACCGCGGACAGGTTACTGGCGAGGCTGAAAACAGTTTCACAATCCACCCTGGGGTTATCGAGTTCAACGGCAAATGGTACTTGTTCTACCACAACGCCACGCTTGAGTTGAATGGCATTAAGGGCGCTATCGGCCGCCGCTCGGTCTGCGTTGACGAAATGGAATTCAACGAGGACGGCACTATCAAATTTGTGAATCAGACAAAATAATTCTGCGATATGAGAACCAACAGACACGGAATATTTTCGCTTCTACTGATTGCAACAGCGTTGTTGTCAGCAAGTTGCGGCTCGAAAAAAGAGCAGGTTGCGGTTTCGCCCGACGGGAAAATAACCGTCTATGCCGAAGCGGGAAAGTATTTTGTCAAATATCTTGACAATGATGCACTTACGATTGCCAAAATCGGCTACGACAGCCTTTCGGCGCAGACCGAACTGAAATTCGCGCAAGCGGTAACTGCCGACTACACAATGCTTATGGGCAAGCGGTCGCACTGCACCAATCAGGCGAACGAGTACACCGCCGCGCTGGACAAGAACACCAACCTGATTTTCCGCGTCTACAACAACGGAATAGCCTTCCGCTATCAGTTCCACGACGTGGCTGAACCGAAGGCAATTCCCACAGAATTAACTTCTTACGAGATAAAAGAAGGCACCCGCCGCTGGTTTATGCAGTGGTGCGAGTCGTACGAGGGATTCTTCACGCCCGACACCACCGCAAAGCAAAAGGCAGTGTTCAGTTTTTCGGGCACTTTCGTGAAAGACGGCTGGTGCTGTCGTTGGTCGTATCCCGCTCTGATTCAGCCTGCTAGCGATGTTTACGTGCTTTTGAGCGAGTCGGACGTGAATGCCGACAACAGCGCGTCGTGCCTTTGGAACGATAGCGGTAACATTGAGATTTTCAACGTCCGCCCCGACAAGAACGAGACCGAAATCACAGGCTCGTACCTGACGCCGTGGCGCGTGGCTGTTATCGGCAATCTTGCTGATATTGTGGAATCTACATTGATTACCGATGTGGCCGCCGACTGCAAGTTTGACGATGTTTCGTGGATTGAGCCTGGCGTGGTTTCGTGGATTTACTGGGCCTACAATCACGGCTCGAACGACTACAACATTATCAAAAAATATGTGGATTTGGCTGTCAGTCTGAAACTTCCGTATATGCTTATCGATGCCGAATGGGACGAGATGAAAAACGGAAAGACCATTGAAGACGCTGTGAAATACGCCGTCGATCACAATGTCAAGCCGCTGATTTGGTACA
>JAGCFC010000013.1 GCA_017650325.1 Salinivirgaceae bacterium
AATCAGTCCGATGTTAAATGTTGTGCCCATAAATCGGGCGCAAAAGTAAGAAAAAGTTGAAAAATGCAAGAGCGCGTCCTACTTATTGGCAACATAAATGGCCGCAATTCCTAGCGACAGGCTGCGGAAACGCGCGTTACTATAGCCGCATTGTTCCATTATGCGCACAAAATCAGCTCGTTGCGGAAATGCCTTTACCGATTCGGGCAGGTAGGTGTATGCCGATTTGTGGCTTGACACCAAACGGCCAATCAGAGGTAGAATATGGCGGAAATAGAAATTGTACAATTGCTTGACGGGAAACGCCGTGGGCATTGTGAACTCGAGTACCACGCAGCTGCCTCCCGGTTTGAGCACACGCAGCATTTCGCGCAGTCCCGCCTCAAGGTTCTCGAAGTTGCGAACTCCGAAAGCCACAGTTATGGCGTCGAAAGTGTTGTCGCCGAAAGGCAGATTCTCAGCGTCGCCTTTTTGCACAGTGATAATGTCGGACAGACTGGCTTTCTGCACTTTCTGCCGTCCGACGTTTAGCATCTCTTCCGAAAGGTCGATGCCGCAAACCGACTGTGGATGAGCCTTACGAGCTGTGACAATGGCCAAGTCGCAGGTGCCGGTCGCCACATCAAGCACGGTGTCGGGCTTGGTTTTGCTCACAATCCGCGCCACCTTCCGACGCCAAATTTTGTCGATGTTGAGCGACAGCGTATGGTTCAGCACATCGTATTTCGGTGCAATGCTGTCGAACATATTCTCGACCTGTACTTTTTTCGAATCGGGGTTCGACTTGTCGGGAACGACCATTGTACTCATTCTATTTCATTTTATAGATATAAGTCTTGCGGCTTTTGAGACGTCCTTTTTCGCTATAAACCGATTTCTCGATTCGCAGGTTGTCATCGTTGTATTTGTATTCGATGCGCTCTTTCTTGCCATCACTCTCGGTTTTCAACTCGCTGATTTTGTTGCCTTTGTCGTCGTAGGTATAGACATGTTTTTCAGATACTTTACCATTCTCGTATTCGATAGTTTCAATTTCGTTGCCAAAACTGTCGAACTTGCTTTCGCTTATTTTTTGTTTTTTTGAGGTTCCGTCTTTATTGAAATCTTCTTCAAAAACTTCAACCGACTCTACGTTTGAGTGGCGTTTCTGTGCGTGCAGTTGGTTGCAGCATCCGAATGTAATTGCCAATGCCATTGGCATAATTAGTTTTGTGATTCGCATTTTGTATAATTTAAAAATCGCGTGAAGATAGTTTGTTTCAGAGAAACAAAAAAATGCAAGTGAAAACCATATGTCGCAATTTGCATAAAAAAAGCGACTTCTGCGTTTCCGTTTGAAGTCGCCGTTTTTCCTAAGGGGAGCGTACTGGTTAAAAATTTGAATGTTGTCTTGTTTTAACGTTTCAAAAGTAATATTGACTATCGATAGCGTTTTGGCAAATTCAAATATGGTTGCTGGCGGTTTAAATTTGGTTGAAATGGATTCAAATTTGGTTTTTAAATGGAGGAGAAGTGGAGGTAAATCCGACTTCGTGTCCCACGTAAACCGTCAATCAATATATACGCTCTATCTTATGTAATTGCTTATCCGACAATACTTTTAGCTTCATTCCAAAGCCGATCCATTTCCTCGATAGGTGTGTCTTTCAGCGTTCCACCATTTTTCTTTATTTGCTCCTCAATATAGTTGAAGCGACCAATGAACTTGAGATTGGTGCTTTCGAGCGCGTTTTCAGGATTTATTTTGTACAGCCTGCCGGCATTGACAAGGCTGAAAAGCAGGTCTCCAAATTCGGATTCGGTGGCTTTTGATGATGGGTCTGATTGGAGTTCAATTTTAAACTCAGACAGTTCCTCCTCAACCTTCTGCCATACTTGTTCACGTTCCTGCCAATCGAACCCGATGCTATGAGTTTTGTCTTGAATGCGATAGGCTTTCACAAGGGCAGGTAGCGATTTCGGTACGCCTGACAACACGCTGGGCTTGCGGCCTTTCTCTTTGAGTTTCAATTGTTCCCAATTTTGTAGTACAGCTTCAGCAGAGTTCGCTTTTTCATCGCCGAATACGTGAGGGTGACGATATATCAGTTTTTGACATAGCGAGTTAATCACATCTGCAATGTCGAATTTTCCTTGCTCTGAGCCCATTTTTGCGTAAAAAACAATGTGGAGCAGGAGGTCTCCCAATTCTTTTTTTACCTCGTCCATGTCATTTGCAATGATGGCTTCTGTCAGTTCGTATGACTCTTCGATGGTTTGCACACGCAGTGATTCAAATGTTTGTTTTTTGTCCCATGGACATTTTTCACGCAGTTCGTCCATAATGTCGAGCAGTTGTCCGAACGCTTCAAGTTGTTCTTTTCGTGCCATTTAAATAAATCTTACCAATACAGGATTATTACATTCAATGTTTGCCAGCGAAGCCAGATAGGCATCGCGCATGGCTATTTCGAGCAGTCCCAGCGAGTTGAAAAGCGCAAGCAGTTCGCCTGTGCGTACTTCGCTGTATGTCTTGCTGATATGTGTGATTTTGTAGGTCTCGTTCTTTACCACAATCTCGAAACGGCGGTTGTTGCATATGCTATCGAACTGCTTTCGCGAGATGTCGGTGATAATGTTTTTGTAGGAATCGATATAGATGACACTTCCCGAAATCGAATCAGTTGTACATGAAGGACTTAATTTCAGAACAGAGTAGTCGTCTGTTATGTCGGTACCCAAATCATCGGGCTCTGCACCGTTTGCCAGCATGCATGCGGCTTCTGTGAATATGCTCAATTCGGAAAATGTGGATATATGGAATTGATTGGGATCCAGAATAATCACTTTGTCGGGTTTTTCATCGAACAATACACGGAATGCACTAGAATCCGATCCAACAAACATGTGCCCTTTGTGACAGATGCATACTGGAAGCCGCGCAGGTGTTACCTCTCCGTTTGTGCAGAGCAGATGAATGGTGCCTTCGGGAAAATATGGGTATGTGCCTCGTAGAATGAATGCGGCGTGAGCCGACTTATAGCCTTCAATTTTGTGTGTGATGTCAACAATATGAGCATTAGGGCATCGAGTAAAAATGCGTCCTTTGATTGCCCCAACGTAAAAATCATCGTTGTGCCAGTCGGTTGTCAGTGTTATTATCGACATCTGTTTACATTTGTGCAAATGTAGTCAACAATATATGTAAACGGAAACGGAATAGTGAATATGAAATTAGTTTTGTTACGTCTGGTACTATTTTGTTTTTCAAAGCAATCTTGATGTTGTGAAAAAATCATGTCCGTTTCCCGTAATAATACCGTCTTTTACCAATCGACTCTTTCCCGTACTCTATAGCCGTTTGCGGGCAGCGGTGCAGGCAGCTCAGGCATTGCGTGCAGCAGTCGCCCCAGATGGGGTGTCCGTTTTCCAGTTTGATGTTGTGAGTGGGGCAGTTCTTGACGCAGATGCCACAGCCGATGCATTTGTCGGTATGGTAGAACGGCTTGCTGCTCATTTTAAACTTGCAAAAAAACGGGTAGATGATGCGTGATTTCAGGAACTGCTGACCTTTTTGCAGATAGCAGTCGATGGGCGAGTCCGACTCGATGGCCGCCATTATTTTCTCAAGCGTCGGCACGGCTTCGGCAGTTTTTTTCTGCTCAAGTTCCACAGGATCAGCGTCGAAACCAGGGAAAACCACGTAGGTGTTTGGCATCTGTACTGAATAGATGTGGCGGCACTGCCAACCCTTGCTGTGGAATAGTTTCAGCAGCATCTTATTGGTCAGACCGCTGTCATCACCGCAAGTCAGAATGCAGTATATCAGTTGGTTGCTGTAGTTGCTGATTTTCATTCGGCTGATGAATTTGCGCACAATCCACGGAATGCCCCACGAGTGAACAGGAAAGACAAATCCCAATCGTTCATCTTCTGCAAGGCTGAAATTCAGATTGTTACCGCTTACCACGGCATCGGCCATATCCGTCAGACGGCTATCGCTAAAGTGCGCTGACACCGTTTGAGCAACCCACATCGAGTTGCCAGTTCCCGAAAAATAGCAAATCATTCCCGAATGATAATCAGGCGTTTAATATCAGATTAGATCATGTCGATGTTGCGCTCAAGACAGTTGTCGACAATCTGCTTGTGCAGCACGTTGAAGTCGTCGTACGAAACGCCCATAATGTCGTAAACCTTGGTTTTGCTCGAGTAATCGGTGGTAATTTTGATGTTTTCTCGGGTTATTTCGATTTTCTCGATGTCTTCCCACGGAAATTTGTGGCGCGGAATGAACCAATGGTTCTTGATTTTCACCGAATTTTCCGACAAACGGATGAATTTTTTTGCAAAAGATGGTAAATGTCTCATTGAGAATAAGAAAGCCGTTGTGCCGATGGCTGCGTTCACAATTCCGCTGGCCAGTGCGGCAATGTTGCCGCCGTTTTGTACAATTGACCATACGCCGACACCTAAAGTGCAGACGCCCAATGCCAAAGTTGCGATGCGTGTTTTGGGCGACAGCGCGTGATGAATGTAGTTCAAATCAACATAAAGAAGTTCTTTTGCCATAGTTTTATGATTTAAAGTTTTTGATTTCAGTTATTTAGTTCTCTAATTTTTTCTCTTGTCATAGATCCGCTTTCGCGAAGGTCGGTTGGTAGCCAAGTTCCTGTATTGCTTGCCGAAGGCAGAAGCATTGAGCAGGTTTCCTCTTTCGATGATATCGACCACGTTACCCAACTTATCTTGTTGGTTTCGCACCAGTTAGTCCACGTATTCCATTCGTCAAGGTCGATTACGCCGCTTCCGTTAGCTTCACAACAGGCTGATTCAGATACGAATAATGGTAATCCTGTTGTCAAAGCACTGTCATAGCGGTTACGCAATTGCTCTTTGTGGGTGGCGGCGTAGAAGTGCATTGTGTACATAATGTTCTCGCGGTCGCGTATCGGCTTGTCGGCTACAAGGTTAAGGTCCTGGTCCCAATGCGGACTGCCCACCAGAATAACGTTGGGGCTGTGGGTTCGGATGGTGTCGATAATCTGAATCGAATAGTCGCGCACAGCGTCCCACGATTGGAAAACAGGTTCGTTGAAGATTTCCCAAATGATGTTGGGGCAGTCGGTATATTTTTTTGCCATTGCGCCGAAGAACTGTTTTGCTTCATCGGTATGAATTCCGTGGCTATGCCAATCAACTATTACGTAAATACCTGATTTAATGGCGCCTTCGATAATGGCTTCTACCAGTTTCACCGATTCATTGGCATTGTTCAGGTAGCCGCTACGAGGCTCAACACCCATAGCCGCGCGAACCACTGTGCAGTGCCAGTCGTCTTTGAGCCAGCAGACGCTTTCTTTGTTGTAATATTGCGACCACCAGTTCGACCATCCGTAACTCACTCCGCGCAGTACAATGGTGTCACCGTCGGCGTTTGTCAGAAATTTACCTTTCACGGCAAGTGGCTGGCAAATTGGTGTTTGCGCTTGCTCGGTGCATCCTGCTAGCGAAATTGAAAATGCAATGATTGCCAATATTTTGCCCCTTATTCTCATTTCTTTACTGATGGTTTATTGGTGTCCGAAGCGGGGTTGGTATCGGCTTTCGGTTTTCTGAAAAAGAACAACCAAACGCCAAGCGCAATGAACGGCAGACTCAACAATTGTCCCATATCAAGCGCCATCGCCTCTTCAAATTCTTCCTGTACCTCTTTCCCAAACTCGATGATGAATCGTGAAGTGAAAATGAGCATCAGGAACAGACCGAAAATCTTGCCGTTAAGCAAGTTTGGGTAATTTTTGTGGTAGTACCACAGCAGCACACCAAATATTATAAGGTAGCAGATGGCCTCGTAGAGTTGCGATGGATGTCGCGGAAGCATATCAACCCGTTGAAAAACAATGCCCCAGTCGCTTTGCGTTGGGCGGCCAATAATTTCGGAATTCATAAAGTTGCCGAAACGGATGAACACTCCGACGAGTGGAACGGGCATCACCAACCGGTCGGCCATCCAGAGGTAATCAACCTTGTAGTGGCGGCAGAATAGGTATAGTCCAATTAGAATGCCGATGGCGCCGCCATGACTAGCAAGTCCCTGATAACCAATAAATTTCCAACTGCCGTCAGCCATCTGTTTTATCGGCAGAAGCATTTCTGCAATGTGGTGCAGGTAGTAGCCCGGCTCGTAAAACAGGCAGTGTCCCACGCGTGCGCCAATAATCAGACCGATGATGATAAACCAAGTGAACTTGTCTATGAAATCGCGCGGTTTGCCCTCACGCATCACTAACTTATTGATAATGAAATAGGCAGTAACTAAACCGGCCACATATAAAATCGAGTAGTAGCGGAAATTTACACTGCCGATGTGAAACCAAATCGGGTCGGGATTCCAGATGATTGACAGAAGGTTCATTCGGTGTTGTTTGTGAGTTGTCTATCAGAGTTTCAGTTTCTTTTTTATGTCATTTGGCACGGCATTCTTGTGCACAATTACGGATAACGTCTTGTAGCGGAAGAAGTTTTCCGACATATAAATATAGCCATTGAACGGATTTGTGGTATCCCACGAGTTTTTCACCTTGAAGTAGCGAGTACCGTTTTTGTCTGTCATATATCCGGTTATGTGCATTCCATGGTCATCGGTGGTTTCAAAGTTATCGAAAGCCGCCTGACGCATTTCGGCAGTGATATTTTTTTCGGGCACTATCTCGTTGAACAGTTTCGCATTAGTCTTTTTGCTGTCCTGGTTGAATCTTGCGCGGTCGGTACCAGTGTTGTCGTCAATGTTATCTTCGGGCACAATGGCGATTCCGTTGTTCCAAGAAAATCCTTTTTCAGTGACATCGCCGCCCCAAAGCACTGTGTAGCCCTTGTCGAGAGCATTGAGTGTGATGTTGGTCAACTCGTCAAGCGACACGTTGTAAACCTCGCCCAATTCCCAGTTGTCCTCAATTTCAATCACAAATCTCGAGTAGAGTGGGTGGTGTGTTAGCGAAGAGAATTCAACGTAATCGTCGGTTTTGATTTCCAACTTGTCGCGGAATTCTGCGGGGGTGTATTTTTTGCCCTCATATTCAAATGTTTCTGGAATTTCGCCCAGATATGCAGTTAGAATGCCGTCGAAACCAGCTAGCCACGCAGTCGAAAGTTTTCCGTTGGGGTTTTCTAGAATCGCTTCGATGTAGGCTTTCAGAGCGGCGTCCATCTCGCTGTTCATATGCTTTTCAGAGCCATAGTTAAGCCCGTTGTAGACCGATTGCGGCACAATTCCGTACTCTTTAATGCGGTTGAAAACGTTGCAGCCTTCGGAACCGGAGCCGAATTTCTTCGAGCCGTTCCATCTAACATAGTCGATGGCGCGGTTGTGGTAGTCGAGGTTCACAATGAACATTTCCGAAAGGTCGTACTCGCCCTTGCCAGTACGCATCAGTTCCGATTCGATGAACGAAAGACCGGAGAACGACCAGCATGTCCCCGATTTATGTTGATTTTTAACTGAAGTTGTCGGTAGGTCAACCTTCATCTCGAATTGGTAAATCGAGTCCATCTTTGCTTTTTTCTGTGCTGATGCCGCTGTGGCCCACATTCCAGCAGCCAGTGTAAGAATGGCTGTTGCATAAATTTGTATTGATTTCATTTTGTGATATTTAGTTGTTAAATAGTAGTGTTGTCTATTTTTAGATTTGAGAATTTGCTGTTTTCTTTTTCCCATGCTTTTTTTTGCTCGAGCGCGTCCATCGCTTTCACGCACATAATGCCGCGTTTTTTCATTTCCTTGTTGTGCCCCACATGAGTTTCGGGGAATGGTTTCTTTCTGAAAATCAGATTAAAACACAATCCAATCAAGGCGATTCCGACAATG
>JAGCFC010000111.1 GCA_017650325.1 Salinivirgaceae bacterium
GCTTTCAACATCGCACAAACTCAACAGCAGACGGCGGCGGATTTGCCTGTCCTCGCGCACCGATATGTATTTGATTAGCAGACTTTTCAACTCGTCGAGCTTATAGTTGATGTCGGTGTGGTGCTTGCGGTACTCCTTTGCCGAAAAATTCTTGTCAAACGAATCGTTATCAACGCCTATGTATTTGTTATACAATGCCTTGATGTACGGGAAAGCAACTCGGTCCTCGTAGTCGAGATGCTCGTTCACCTCGGCGTAGTACTCCTTGAAAAACTTCTCCACAATGCTGATTTCGGTAGAGTTGTTGACGTTGCGCAACTCATCGATAATGTTTCTGATTTCGGGGTATTTCTCGTTGAGATAATATGCGTGAGTATTGTGCAGGAACTTGATTATCAGTGGAATATTCTCGACACCGAACTCCAGTTTCGCCTCAACCACAAAACCGTTGTAGATGTTTGAAACCGTGGTGAACAGATTGGTGTCAATGTTGTGCTCGGCACAGAACTCGGCCACGGTTTTGTCCTGCAATATGTAGTCAACTTCAAAATATTCAAGCACATAAAGCAGCGACGGACTGTTGTAGATTACATCGGCAAGTTTGCTTTCCGGTTTCAGATATTGACGATTTTCGTTATACATAACATTTTGCTTTTCAACGATTAAACATATTTCGACAAGGTATGTGACGCTTCACACAACGTGTCAAAAATAATTCATCGTCGGCGAATTTTAAAAGTTTTTATGACTTTCAAATCGACTCAATAAACTTCACAATCGCATCGCGGTCGGGTTTTGGCAGGCTGCGGAAATTTTCAACAGACCAACGGGCGTCGCTTTGGCAGCTTCCGTGCCACATAATGGCTTCCAAAACGGTGCGGGCGCGGCAGTCGTGCATACGGTCGTCGGCACCTGTGACGAGACGCGACAGACCACGGCCCCAAAGCGGTGTTGTGCGGCACCATTCGCCACGTATGTCGTTCACCATAAACAATCTATGCTGAACCATATCGGTGTAAGGCCAGATTTTCTGATGCGGATAGCGCGGCATATCGGCGTTGCCGAACATTCCGTTCGGGTCAACAATGTTGTCGTCGCCAGTGGTCCACGACGGACGGTGGCAAGCCGCGCAGCCAATCTCACGGAAAAGGTCGTGACCGCGAGCCACGTCGGGGTCGTCAAGATTGCGGGCGGCAGGCACGGCAAGTCCGCGGTGCCAAATCATAAAATTTTTGTAGTCGTTGTCGCTCATTTCAGGTTTGGCAACGTTCTTCGATTCGCCGTCAATAGTTTCTTTTCCAGTCAGATAGCGATAAATATCATACTCAACGCCCTTGTCGGTTTTCTCGTTGGGGAAATAGTTGTAGAATTCGGCCTGAACTTCAGGGTCTTTCGATGCTACCGATGCGTAAGTAGCTGTCATATAATGATATTTGCGGTCGGAACGAGTCACGTTGGTAATGTTCCAGATAGCATTTGCACCAGCGGCGTCGAGCAGCGGACCGCGCGACAGTGCGTAGGTGAACCGTTTGGCGTAATTTTCACCCGTCAGGCCCGAATATTGGCTTGCCCAATCGCTACCGTTCCAAATGGCAGGGTTCAGGCTTGCGCCGACGGCTGTCTCTTTGATATACTGCGCTTTAATCGAGTCGTCGGGAATGGCGTCGAGCAAGCCCGTGCCATACACGCCAATGGTTGATTCGAGACGGATGCCGACCTCGTTGATGTCGATATTGACAATCTCTCCATCGCGTTTGGCCTGAATCGGCACGTAGAACGCGCTTGCGGGAATCTTCACTTCGGGGTAGATGAGTTCGTATTGCTCGCCATCGTCGAATTTGTTGCCCCACTCATCGGTGTAGGTCAGCCAGTCGATTGTGATTTGGTCCTCGTCAATCGGTGCTTTGAATGGTGCCACGGCCAGTGTCTGCGGCATTCCGGTTACCGATGTCAGATATCCGTTTGTTGTAACATCGTACAAAACAAGAAGATAACCGTTACCCATATCGGTGGCACGGTAGCGTGTCTGCCGTTTGCCGTGTCCGTACGACGGGTGGCAGTAAAGGCAGCCATTGCGCACCATCAGCGGGCCCAAACCTTTGAAGGCGCTGTTTGTGTCCTGCGTAAAATCGCGTTCAAAAAAGTACTCGCCAAGTTTGAACGCTTGCGCGAAAGTGCCTGTGTTGCAGGCCGGTGTGGGTTGCTCGTAAGCCGATGCCCCGGCGTTGAAAACCGTTCCCAATTTGCCACCGGCATAGTACTCTTCGTTGTTGACGGTGGGAGTGGGCGAGGGTTCGTCCTCGTTGTCGCGGCAGCCTGCCATCAGTATCGATGCTGCCATTGCAAGAGTCAATAAATCAAGATGTTTCATAGTTCAAAATTTTATTAATCGTTTATGCCAGAAATGCACCGATGCAAATCAGCACCGGTGCAAATCATTTTCATTTAAAAATCAATCTTCAGTAAAATGTGTCTATTCTATTTTTCCTTTAAGTGCGTCAAGAGCATCGTCCAAAGCCTCAAGTGCAGCAATGGCTTCGCCTGCCGAAGCGTCGGTGTAGTTGAGCACGAACGGACGTTTCATTTTGTCAACCTTGTCGAGAGCGGTCTCGAGAGCCGACATTGCAGCGTTGGCCTCGCTTGCCGCAACGCTTTGCAGATATGCCATCAGCGACTTCTCGGCAGGCACTGCGCCCGAAACGCTCAAACCGCCGTAAAGTGCGTGTTTACAACTCATTATGTTGTCGTAGAAATCCTGAATCGAGTTTTGTGCGTTAGGCGATTCAATGTAGTTCACATCATTGCCTGTGTAGGGTGCGCCGATTTTTGAGTGAGCCACCTCGTCGATAATGTCTTGGCAGCCTTCAATAATCTGTATCGAAGCCAATTCAACTGTTTTCCAACGTGAGCCTGCAGTTCCTGCAGTTTTTAACTCTTCGCCGAAGCAGTCGTCGGGCTTTTTCTCGTTGTCTTCCAAAACTTTAGCCTTTGCTTCCGATACATTTTCGTTTCCTGCCCACGCAGCCTCAAGACGGCAGGCCGAAAGGAACAAATCGGCGGCCACAGCCTTGCAGTAGTAAACTTCGTCGGCGGTCAGGTCGGCGGCTGCACGCGGTTGTCCGTTGCGGAAAATCACATACTCAAGTGCGTGAAAACCTGTCAGATTCTGACCTGTGGTAATGTTTGCGTCAATAACTGCGGCGTCGTCCTCGTTGGTGGCAGGGTGATACTTGCTCATCAGGTTGTTGAACACTGTGACGTCGAATGGCCAGGTGTCGATATGCGGGTCGATTCCGTAGCCCGAAGCCGCACCAAACAAAAATGCCTCTGACCATTCCCAATACTGACGCGAAGTCTTCCATAAATCGCAGACTGCCTTTAATTTAGCGTCGCTCTTGTCGGCAGCGAAAGCATCAATAGTGTCTTGCATTTTAGCACACTCATCGGCCAAACCTTTGTAAGTCGGTATAACCGTGTTGTTTACAAACATTTCATTAGCCGCCTGAAGTTGGCTGTTCAGTTTGTCATCATCATCGTCGTCGTCTTTGCAGGCCACAAACACCGTTGCAACCATTGCCAAAGCAATAATACTTCTGAATTTCTGTTTCATTTTTTTTGTAATTTATTGTTTATTAAAATGATAATTCGTTTTGTTTAATCGGTCAATCGGACGCCATAATATGACGTCCCTACATTCGCAATCCGTTCGTAATTCGTAATTCAAAAATCCTAAATCATAATTCCTAAATCCTAACTCATTTGAACCATCCGCAGTAAGCCACGCCCACTGAAACCGACGGCTCGTTGTTGTATGGCGATTTGAAGAACCGTTCCGAATATTCGGCTTTCACAACAATTTCAGGCAGCGGATAGTAATTGATTCCCAATGCAATACGTTGTTTCTCGCACCACTCGTACGCGGCGGCGTTGGTGCCCTTCAGCATCGAGTTGTAGTACTCATATCTTCCGAATACAATAAACTTTTGATTTTCAGCCGCAAAACGCTCAATGTGACCGAATACGTTGTATCCGATTTCACCACCCGCAGTGGCGGCGTCA